>DUJH01000021.1:12111-26352 GCA_013329905.1 Candidatus Thalassarchaeaceae archaeon
GCGCCAAGGAAGAATGTAGTCGGATTCAACAACCCCGTCGCACCAATCTCCTCCTTCATCAGTGTAACATCAACCGAATCGCCGAGCACAGCATAAGTTCCCGCAATAATCGCAAACATACCGAGCCCCGAGATTATCGCTTCATTGCGAGATGACGAGTTAAGAGAATCGAGGCCAAGCAATTCTCGTAATGAGAAATTGCTAGCCTCGACGCGATACAGCCAATAGATTGGAATCGCGATTATCCACAACTTCGCGAAAACGAAGAAAACCTGCCCAGCGAGTTCTGAGTCAGTCCACGAGTAAGCGAAGAGAATCGAGGTGGTGGGCATCAAAGAGACGAGAAACAAGGCCAGAAGGGCTTGCCTACGACGCTCCATGTACTCTGGTCGAACACGGCACAATTGAGTCTTGGGGCGTCATCAGCCGAACAAACGCCTCACCAAAGGCTAAGGGTTGAATTCTAACCCCACCAATTGAGGAGAACTAATGCGAACACCGATACGAGTTGCTGTTACTGGAGCCGCAGGAAACATTGGATACGCCTTGTTGTGGCGAATCGCAAGTGGTGATTGCTTTGGAGCTAATCAGCCAGTAATTCTACAGTTACTGGAAATCCCTCCTGGAATGCAACGACTCGATGGCGTGATTATGGAACTCAAGGACTCGGCGTTTCCGTTGGTACACGGCATTATCGGCACCGATAACCCAAAGATTGCGTTTAACGATGCCGAAGCGATATTCCTCGTTGGTTCACGGCCACGGACAAAAGACATGGATCGGGCTGACCTCGTTGCCGCCAACGGACCCATCTTTGTAGGTCAAGGTAAGGCAATCGATGAAGTGGCTTCACGCGATGTCAAAGTGATCACAGTGGGCAACCCCTGCAATACCAATGCGCTCATCGCCTCCGCTAACGCACCGGGTATTTCCTCTCGACAGTTTACCGCTATGACTCGCCTCGATCAGAACCGTGCAGTGGGCCTGTTGGCAGAGCGTGCCGGCGTCCCAGCCTCAAAAGTTCTAGACGTATTCATCTGGGGTAACCACTCCAATACGATGTACCCCGACCCGCGTTTTGGGACTGTCGACGGACGCTCAGCGACCGATTTGTTCGATAGCGATTGGCTTCAGGGCTCCTTCCTCGATACCGTATCTACTCGTGGAAAGGCGGTCATAATGGCTCGCGGTGCCTCTTCTGCCGCATCTGCTGCATCTGCTGCTGTGGATCACATGCGCGACTGGTGGAAAGGCTCGGACGGACGCATCGTGTCCGTCGCGCTCCCTTCGGAGGGCTGGTATGGAGTGCCCGAGGGTCTTGTGTTTAGCTTCCCTTGTCGATGTGAGGGGGGAGAGGTGATTGTGGTGGATGACCTCCCCGTTGACGCGTTCGCACAAGCGAAGATTGACGAGAATGTCGCTGCCCTCCTTGAGGAGCGAGATGCAGTGAGTGAACTTTTGTAGATACGAGTGTCACGAAGCCGCTCTAAAATATCGAATTGCTTGTGATATTTAGCCGTCGGATTCATCGCCTTTACTACACCCGCTATGATTGATGAGTAACACTCGCCGTCACATTCACCTCGAACACGACGGTAAATTGCTACTAGTCGATTTAGATGGTGGCGGACCAGCAATCCCTCAAATGGGAAGAAAAGGAGATGGAGGATTCTCAATTCGACTACCAACCCCAGAAGAAGCAACAGAGATGGGGTTGACTTGGAAAGCAAAGCGCACCAATCGGTTTAGGTTAGGCCAAGAAATGCATGAGGTAATCGTAGCAACACCAGAAATTCCTTGGCCAGGAGAATGGGCTTGGAAGGATGCGGTAATCAGCGACAGTGAAGTTGACCCGGTGGCGAGAGAATCTGTCTATCGAACACTTCACAGAGTAGTAAGCAAAGTCGTCGTAATCAACCCACGAAATGAAGTACTGATGGGTAAAGTCACGCGGGGATTCTTCACCGGTTGTTGGACGCTTCCAGGCGGCTTTGTCGATTATGATGAACACCCACGTGTAGGAGCCGAACGCGAGGCGCTCGAAGAACTTGGAATCAATATCAGAATTGCTGACCCACTTGGAGAAAGCAGTCGAGGAAGTGAAGGGGAAGGGACACCAATTGTGAGGCAGGAAATCTTCACGCCTGACGGAATCTGTTGGCTATCGTTCACCTATCGTTGCGAAGCAGACATCGCAGCAGAAGATATCGTGCCGAAGGATGATGAGATCGAAGAGGCACGCTGGTTCACTAAAGAAGAGGCACTCCAAGTCGCAGTCTCTCTTTTCGACATCGAAGCAATCCAGAAATTCCTCTGATTATGATTTAGCATTCGCCGTTGGAATCATTTGGTGGTGGGCCCGCCAGGATTCGAACCTGGGTCAAATCGTCCCAAACGATCTAGCATAGACCAGACTAACCCACGGGCCCTGAGTAATTCGGCGACCTGCGCTGCCCTTATGGAGTTCACGCTAACCACCTCCACTGCTCTTGCCCTGAACGGTGAACCACACCTTCTTCCTCAGCGGAACCGACTACTTGTTCTGCTGTTGGCTCTGTGATACCCTCGGCCGCTAAATTGTCTCGGAGCCGGGCGATGGTAAGGACTCCCTGGGCATCGGTTGAATCACGGAGTATACGGTGAATTGTATTGACGCCAGCACGTTCGCGAGTTGCTTCTCGGCGTTGACTCTCCTTTTTCACCTTAGATTCGACTTCAGCGCGAATTTCTGTAGGAAGATTGGCTGTTGCTACGGCTTGGGCTAGTCGTGCGGAATCGGAGAAGACTGCTGTTGTGGTAATCTTATCTGACTCGCCACAACGACTGCATGAGACTCTGGCTCCTTGGCGGGCACCAAATGAATGGCCGCACTTGCAATTGAGCAACATCCAGTTCGACTCCATGCGGCGGTGTTTGCAGACGCGGTTCAAGAGGTTGTCCGAAGGGTAGGCTTGGTCAAAGAGGGAGGTATGTTGTGTTGAGGAGGGCCATCCTAATTTGTGGGGTGGTAAGACGGGAGGTGTGGTTCAGGCGCGCGTGGTCATTGGCTGGTTAGCCTTCGCAATACTGATTGGGCTCTCGGTGACGCGCCTGATTAGCGATGGTGAGCTGACTCTTGAGGTCTGGATCTACCTTCTGTTGATGCCTGCTGCTCTGGCATCGGCGATGACTCCGGACTCGTTTTGGAATCGATCTGGTGCTGAACCTGTTGAATTGGTCGAGGATGAGGAAGAAGTCGACGTTGTAGGAACAAAAGATGCACCTGACCCAGTCGAGGACGGCTTCGATGTGCCGGTGCTCTGAGTCCCCTAGACCTGTTGGCTCTTGCAACGGTGCACTGCAACGGCTTGAAGAGCCAATTTGTTCACTTCAAACGCAGAGTCTCGAGGTTCGCGGGCGCATAGGTCTGAACACGGAATTCGTCACGAAGGCCTTGGCGGAATGCATTGCAGGTCTTCGGGTCCCCGTGATGACAGATGATCTTGCGTGGGATTGGGTTTAGCGCCTTGACGTAATCCATGAGTTGGCGTCGGTCGGAGTGGCCGCTGAAACCGTCAATAGTTACCACATTGCAAGAGATCGGTACCATGTGAGTCTTGCCTTTGTCCATCAATGGGACCTCGGCGTGTCCTTGTTGTAGGCGTCGGCCGAGTGTGCCTGAGGCTTGGTAGCCGACGAAACAGAGTGTGTTATTGGTCTCGGGAGCCCAGTGCTTGAAGTACTCGATTATGGGGCCGCCGGTCATCATCCCTGAGGTTGCAAGAACGATGCATGGAGATGGGTCGTAGAGCAGTGATTCCCGTTGCTCTCGGCTCTCTACTTGGCGGAACCAACTCGAGTTGAACGGGTTATCTTCGCCACCCCTCAGAACCTTTGAGCGAAGATCGCGATTTAGGAAATCAGGATGGCTGGCATGAATTGCAGTGGCTTCAGAGATCATCCCATCAAGCCAAACAGTGACTGGCTTAACTTCTCCAGACTTGAACAGCTGGTCGATGGCAATCATCACTTCCTGTGATCGTCCCACTGCGAATACAGGACAGAAGATTTTGCCACCGCGAGACAGTGCTAATTTGATTAAATCCTGCAATTCTTGAGTTGCATCCTGTCGATTTGGTTGGAAATCCTGAGCACCACCATAAGTCGATTCGATGACGAGAGTCTCAACCTTGGGGAAGCGAACGGTCGCTGCATCGAAGAGCCATGACCGCTCGTATTTGATATCGCCAGAGAATAGTAATCGGTGTTCGGAATTTCCTTCTCCAATTTGCATGTAAACACTCGAAGAGCCAAGGATATGTCCAGCGTTTTCTAGGGTTATTTTGACGTCTGGAGCGATGTCGGTTTTGTCACCCCAGCGAATATCGACAACGTGTTTGATACACTCTTGGATATCAGCTTTGGAATAAGGTGGATCTACGCCCTCAGCCTGAGCGACCTTGATGTAATCCAACTGCAACAAAGTCATCAAATCTCTCGTAGGAGGCGTGCAGTACACTGGTCCTCTGTAGCCGTAGCGGAATAGAACCGGCAACATTGCGATATGATCGACGTGTGCATGCGTGAGGACAATTGCATCGAGATTGTCGAGGGGAAGCAGTTCAGGGGCGTTGAAAAAGGGCTGGACCTCGCTGCGATTCATTGTTGGCTTTGCTCCACAATCAACCAACACTCGGGACTCATTTGTCGTGACAAGATGCATGGCTCTCCCAACCTCACGGTACGATCCCAAGGCGGTGAGTCGAGCCCAGGACTCGCCCGCACGCTTTGGACGGTAGATTCGAGTTCCGAACTTACGCAGGAGTGATTTTCGCTCATCGGCGAGTTCCTTGCGATAGCGGCGGATATCGTGCTGGGTTCGACTCTCGAATGCAGGGGCGCGTTCAACCGAAATGAGCCAGCCGACTTCGTCCCTGAGATTCTTGATGTTGATTCCCTTTGGACCTACGGCGGCGGCTGGATCGTCACATTCTAGGATGACCTCGGAGAGAGCGGGGTCAATCCAGACGTTGCGGACTTCAGCCTCTGGAGGAATAATTTCAGTGACTTTCTGGCGCACAGTCTCCTCATCGGCAAGGATGTCAGGGTGCGGACGAATGATGACTCGGCGCTTGATATTCTTAGCAATCTTCACGGTCAAAGATTGACCTCCAGGGGCACTGAAAGCATCAGGCTGCTTGGTGATTATGGCTATCGACCCCGCTTCGATATCGACCTCATAGTCAATATCTTCTGGTATCAATTTCGATACTCTCTGTTTCACTTCTGACAATGTCAATCTCATTCAAACCACCTCACAAGAGGAACTCCACCCTCGGCCTAAATTCCTCTTGAAAGAGGAGGTTCGGCACGAAGCCGTGGAGTTCGATTACAGGTTAGAGAGCAAGGTAGCGACCTCACTCTCGGACAATAGCTGGAAGCCCTTGTCTTTGGTTATAACGGCCAAATCCATTCCGTTTCCGCTAGCAGCATCACGCTGCGCGGAAGCCAGAAGAGCCTTGGCAGCGACCTTGAGGGCTTGATTTTGAGTCATTCCGTGCTTATACTGGTCTTCAAGGACACCATACATGTACGGACTGCCCGATCCGGTGGCGCAGTAGGCGTCCGGAATCGAGCCGCCAGCGGAATCGATGGAATAGACGCTAGGACCGTCTTCATCGGTTCCGACGATTAGGAGTTGGACGTAATGCGGGCGGCCAACTAGGATGTTTGCAGTAAGTGTGGCTGCCCCACGAACGGTCATCGGAGTGTTGCGCTTCAGTTCATACAACCGCAATTCGGCTGCGAGTGTGCGAGAGAGTGACTGAGCGTGTCCGACAAGCCCTGCAGTAGTCAACGCGACGTTCTCAGATATCTTGAACAACTTTTGAACACTCTTGTTGGCGATGAAGTGTCCCATAGTCGCTCGATGATCGGCACCGACTACTACACCACCATCGAAGGTGATGCCTATGGTGCTGGTTCCGGTCTTGAGGACGTTTGCTTCGGCATTCATGTAATCGACCGCACGGAGAGTTCCCTGCGAATACAACTCGAGTTCGGCCCCTTATCAATCCGACGGGGGGCCACGGAGCCAACCTTGCTAAACTCTGCTTACTCTGCTTGGCTGGGTTTCTCCGAAACGCGTGAGACCCTTGCGATTTGCATTCTGATACACAATGTGGACCGTATTGCTCAAAGAGCGTGGGACTCCGGATGTGAGTATGGCCAAGGAGTCGCGCCCCGAGCCGAGGTGGATTGAGATGCCGAGCCTGCCCGCTCAGGCATCGACAGCAACCATCGAAGCCGGTCAGGACTATCACGACCTTGGAGAGTTGTACGCAGACGCTCCTGTGGCCAGGGGCGTTGGAGATGTGTTAGTCCACCGTGCTGTGCTCGACGACATAACTGGTATCCCCGGAATTCTTGATTGGTTATCGGATGGAGACATCGTAATTCTCGAAATGAGCCGATTATTGACGGCCGAGACTGAATTAAAGATGGCCGTCGACAAAATTCAATCATTTGTAGAGGCAGATATGGCTGGAGAAGTCATCAGATTAGGACAATCAAGACTGCTGCTGCTGCCCTCCACCTTCGATATTTCCGAGGGCGAGTCATTCGCTTACTGAGGTGAGGGATTGGAGAGTAAAATAGAGCATCCCTGCCCTATATGTCACAGTCAAGTAGGGCTGACGCTTACCGTTCACACATCAGAGATTGCCTATTTCGGTGAACATACCGAGATGACTTTGATGTGCGATGAATGCGGATGGAGGCGCACCGATTTCATACCATCTGAAGGTAAGAAACCCAGTGTTTGGTCACTGACTGTGAATTCAGCTGAGCAGATGTCAACGCGCGTGGTTCGTTCCTCATCTTGTACGGTGCGTGTTGTAGAATTAGGGTTGGAGGTAGAGCCAGGAGACAATGCGAGTGGCTATATCTCGAATGTCGAAGGTGTGTTGAAGCGATTTGAAGATGCAATTGGTATTATTCTGAGATCTGCAATAAGCGAGGGCGAAGAGGGTATCGATCAAGTTGAGGCTTGCCAAGAATTGATTGGGCGTCTCTCTCGCGTGCGCGAAGGAGAAGATAGTGTCGAATTACTATTGCTTGACCCGATGGGGCATTCACAAATTCTCTCAGATCAAGCAAAATCTACCGAGCTTTCAACTGAAGAAATCGCAGTTCTTGCAACAGGCCCACAAATTCCAGTATTCGATACGAGAGATTTACAAGAATGAGTCTATCTTTGGGCGCCGAAGTTCACAGAGCATCTGCTGCAAGGAATTCGTCCAACTGACCTTCCCACATATCGCGCTTCTCGGCCAAATCAGTCAGCCATTCGCTCGCCCTATCAATGCAAATTTGCTTGATTTCTCCCGCGAGCATGCGCCCTGATTCGTATTCGCGAGCAATACGGCCAAGTTCCGAATCATCAGGCTCGAAGAAGAATTGCAGATATTGGAAAGCCACATCTTTCGAGCAATCTCCTCCGAGGCGGCGGTGCTCTTCGACGGTCGGTTGACCGCCGCTGAAAGCCCTCTTGACCTTCTTCGACATCACTTCGATGCTATCGTCCATGAAAATCGTCGTCTGCGGCTTGGAAGATGACATCTTTTCACCAGTCATACCAACCGCGAAGCGATGGTAAGTCGAGCAAGGAGGCATAAGTCCCATTCCACCCATCTCTCTCTCAAGCGCAAGCACACACATCCGGACCTGTCCTGCATCGCTGAGATTGGCTCCCGGAATATCGAGAGTTCCGTGTTTTGGATTGGCTACGAAATCTGCGTAACCCATCGGAGAGAGGCTGTCCTTCAATCGCAGGAATATCGCCTCTCTAGTGGCGCGATCAACCCGTCCATTCGGTGCCACTCCGAATAATTCTGCATTATCAGTCTGAATCGAGAGTGCCACGGTCAATCCTCCGGCTTTGCGAGGTTTGACGTTAAACCAATGGGTTTTGCTAGTAATTCCACGAGTAAGCCGAAGATGAGGATCCTGATCTACCCCCACCGGGACAACGATTGGACGCAAACCCCCATATTCCTCGAGTTGAGGATGAATGATATCGCCCGCCTGAATAAGGGGTGCCTGAACGTGGGCTAGGTTCGTATCGCCACGGAATCCGTAAATCGCCTCGAATTCGGAGAGGTTAGTACGTCGGCCAAGGGTGAATGCAAGCCTCTGAACCGCAGGCCGACCACTCTGAAAGTAGACGTTGGTATTCGATGGATCAAGCCCAAGGGCGGCGTAATTGTGGACATATTCGTTAATAGCAGTCTCGCGACCTTCAGCAAGGCTCGTCCCCCTTGTAGCTAGGGCCTCGAGGTCAGCCACAGTTACGGTGATATCCGCACCCTGTTGCTGGAACCAACGGACTTGGTCGATTACCATAGAGTGTCCAAGGTGCATCCGTCCGCTCGGCATCAACCCAGTCAATACTCCGAATGGGTCCGAACGCTCGATGCAGCCTAGTACGACATCGAGGTCACGATGAGCGAATACAATCCCCCTTCGATGTAACATCCCGGGGTTTGGAAGTCTCGATACATCAACGCTCTCTAGCCCAAATTGGTCACGGATCCGAGCATAGTCTGTAGACTGCTCAGACGACCAAGGATCGATGCGTTCGCCGGCGGCCACACCCCGACGCGAATCCTCTCCTCAATCAACTAATCGCAGCAAAATTGGGTGACGGGGCTGACTGGAACCTATCAATAACTCAGCGGGACTTGCCGAGACATGGCGGTAGTGCATTGCCTAGGCACGGGATTGATCGGAGCTTGGGTGGTCAAGAGGTTGGCTGCGGCCGGACACGAAGTGCATGCCTACGACCTCCACCCACACAGCGTCCTCGGCGTCGATGGAGTTACTGCCCACGCCGTTGATCTCTTGGACGATATGACGCCTTTCCAGCAAAATGGTCCCGTCGACATGGTCGTCAATATGCTACCGGGTTCTATCGGCCATGTCGCGACCACAATTCTTGCCGAATCGTCATATCGTATCGTCGACCTAAGTTTCAGCGCTTACACCCCTGACCGAGATGATGAGAAAGCGCGTGATTACGGTGCAACAATTCTCTGGGATGTTGGTATCGCACCCGGCCTTTCCAACATGTTATTGTCAATCGCCGATCGACGAATTGGACCTCTTCAAAAAGCCGAAGTTTGGGTCGGCGGAAACCCTACGGGACCCCACGGCGAGTGGTCCTACATGGCACCCTTCTCACCCATTGACGTAATCGCCGAATACACACGACCGGCCAGGGTTGTCCGCGATGGAGAGGAGGTTGTTCTTCCGGCATTGAGCCTGCGTCACATGGTAGACACAGGCGAACATGGTGAGATGGAGGCATTTCTGACCGATGGGTTGCGCTCTGTTCTGAAATCAATTCCAGCGGTGGAAATGTCTGAATTCACTGTACGATGGCCCGGTCACATCCAGAAATACATCGACATGCGCGATGAAGGAGAAGTTAACGAAAACGAATTGATTCTAGAATGGGAATACGATCACAAAGTCCCCGAATTCACTTGGATGAAGGTGCGCGCGGAGGGTAGAAACGGAAAAATTCTCGAATGGGAGATTGAAGATCATGGGGGCGATGATGGTCATTCAATGGCACGGGCGACAGGGATGGTTACCGCCTGCTGCGTCGAAGCTTGGCTATCAGACCCAGAAATGCTTCCACCAGGCGTTCATGCTCCCGAAGTTCTCAGTGATGTGGTGATTGCGGACATCGTCGATGTGATGCGATCAGAGAGAATCCGTATCAACGGGCCCGACATACTGTGATTCTTGGTCGCGAGCGACTAGCCACTTGATGGCGGCTGGTGTAGCAACGAGGACTGCGATTGCTATTAGTGGCAGATGCCAATTCATTTCGAGTGCTGCTGGGCGCTCGATAAGCCAAGTAAATCTAAGAGGTGATTCATGGAAATCAGACGACCACTCGTGGAGATTAGTGACGTGATGGCCAACGATTGTAACCGAGTGGTGCAATCCATTGAATGTTGTTTGCGGGGTTTTGGAAACCGAAACATCAGCTGAATCGAATATGAGGTCGATAGTGACGCCTGGTGCGGCGGTGATGAAGGCGCCGCCTTCGATAGGGCGGACACCGGTAATCAGGTGGCGCTGACCGGCTGGGATGAGCAGGGCATCCTCGCCATCAAAGAGAATCTGGTTGGGCGCTTCGGACCACTCGAATATGGCCGTTCCTGGTACGTCCCAATTAGAAGCATCAAAATTTGAAATCTGATATGACTGAGTGGTCGGTTCTGAGTTGAGGATTCTGTTGAATGATTCACTCGAATCACGGTGGCCATGCCACTCACCCCATGTAGTGAACCAGATATCCTGTGATTCGAGTAATGTGATTGCACCCTTGTCCTCACGGATTTTCACATCGTGCCAGCGAGCAATCCAATAGATACTGACCAGTGAATCTGCCTCGGCATTCTCCAAAGCCTCCATGTCGGCTTGTCCCTTCTCCAAACTGGTCGTTCGTTGGACTAGTTCAAGACCATGGGAGTCTCCTTCCAACATATCTCCAATGATGGAAAATCCAGCATTTTGTAGGCTGCTAGCTGTTTCGGTCGCCACAGCACCATTTGGATGGCCGAAGGAGACCGGATTCTCCCCCCATCGAGATGAATCTGTGAATCCGACAAGATAATCTCGACAATTCTCGACAATAAGGACTTCTTCACGGATGTCGACGCCCTCGTAGCCATGACAGCCAAATTCATCACCAAGGGCGAGGCGTTCCGGCCCGATGATGTTCCACAACCAATTATCATCATCCCATTCCGCAAGGGCCGGAGTAGCAACAATCGGAACCAGTAGGAGTGCCGTAAGCGTGAGGCACACGAGCCTTCGAGTGAGCACGTGACGAGGGTGTGAGGATTAGGGGAAGAAAGCATCGCAGTGGCGCAAAGCAATAATGCGGGGAATGATTGGAAGGGCCAATGGCGACACTGACCGAAGATAGTCTCGCCGAATTATCGAGGCTAACTGGCTTAGATGGAACCGGACAGAACTATTCGACTCCACTTTTCTACAAGGCACTGATGCAAGTGACGCCACCGGTGGTTCGCAGCATGACGAATGTTCGATACGAAGGCATCGAGCGAATTCCGAAGATTGGGCCTGTGATTCTGGCTGGGAATCATACATCGCATATCGATCCGATCGTCAAAATCATGGGAGCTCGCAGGCCGGTTCATTATCTAGCAAAAGCAGAGCACTTTGAAGACAAAACATTCCAGAAATTGATGACTTCCACGGGTCAGATTGAGACTGTTCGGGAGACTGGTGGTGCCGAGGCACTGGCAATGGCAGTCGATGTCCTCGAAGGAGGTGGAGTAATGGGTATTTTCCCAGAAGGTACACGGTCGCGCCGCACCGAAGCACCCTTTCTCCAACGTGGCAAGACGGGTGTGGCTCGAATCGCCGCTCGATTTCCGGAAGTTCCCGTGGTACCAATGGCAATTCTTGGGGCTCGGAACTTCCTTGCTCCGGGTTCGCCAAAGGTCAATCCTTTCGCGCGTGTAATGGTGCGCATCGACAAACCAATCAGTTTCGCTGAATGGATAGTAGATGAAGCAGGTGGAGCAATGGATAACGAGGACATTTCGAACTTGGGTAGCCTCGATGAACATGGTCAACGTTCAATCATGAAAGCCCTTTATCGTGGATTCACAGACCAGTTAATCGAGAATCTTCGTATTCTCGGAGCACCTTGATATTCTTGTTTTACAGTTGATGAATTTGAGTGATTTCCGCCGCATCCTTCATGGACTTGCGAGGTTCAGTTAACATAGTCGGCATGGAGCAATACCTCGCATTCCTCAGGCGCATCCTCGACGAGGGTGACGAGAAGTCGGACAGAACTGGGACTGGAACCATCTCTGTTTTCGGTCATCAAATGCGATTTGATCTGTCCGAAACTTTTCCGGCCGTAACAACCAAGCGCTTGCATTGGCCAAGCATAATTCACGAATTGCTATGGTTCCTTTCCGGTGATACCAACGTAGCCTATCTGCAAGAGAATAAAGTTCGAATTTGGAATGAGTGGGCAGATGAAGAAGGCAACTTAGGGCCAGTTTATGGCAAGCAATGGAGGAAGTGGGAGACTCCAGATGGGCGTGTCGTCGACCAGATTGAGAACGCTATTGAAATGATCAAAAACAATCCTAGTTCACGGAGGATTATCGTCTCGGCTTGGAATGTGGGTGAGCTTGACGAGATGGCCTTGATGCCTTGTCACGCATTCTTTCAATTCTACGTCAACGACGGTCGCTTGTCTTGCCAACTCTACCAACGTAGTGCCGATGCCTTCCTCGGCGTCCCATTCAACATCTCATCCTACAGTTTGTTGACTTGTATGATGGCGCAAGTCTGCGGCCTCGAGCCTGGCGAATTTGTCTGGACTGGAGGGGATTGCCACTTGTATCTGAATCATCTAGATCAGGCTCGTGAGCAGATTGCGCGCGAGCCGCTAGAATTACCTCGACTGCGCCTCGACCCTAGTGTGCTGGATATCGATGGATTCACTGGTGAGCATATCGTGATTGAAGGATACGAGCATCATCCTCACATCGTAGCGCCAATTTCTGTGTGATGTGGTCGAATGAAGCTCGCATTGATCGTAGCGATGGATGAGGATGGCTGCATCGGTCGCGGCAATGAGTTGCCATGGCGCTTGTCTAGTGATATGGCTCGCTTCAAGCGCCTGACTGAGGGTGATGGATTCAACGCTGTGATAATGGGTCGGAAAACTTGGGAATCTCTACCCTCCTCCTTCCGTCCACTTCCAGAACGATTGAACATCGTAATGTCTAGAGATACTGGATGGGGGCATGAAGGGGCTGAAAACGCACTTTATCCAGGTAGAGCAATAGAGATAGCCTATGCTGATGGTTGTGAAGAATGCTGGATAATTGGTGGCTCACAAATATACGAAATGTTCCTCGATAGAGTCGATGAAATCCATTTGACTACAGTACATACATCTCAAAGTGGAGATGTTTCATTCCCACCATGGAATCGTGATGATTGGGTTGAAAATTTAATTGAAAATGTTGCCGAAAATGGCGACAATGAATACAATTCAACCTATTCAATTTGGACAAGGCGATGATATGAATCTACGCGACTTGCCCGCCCTATCTGCCGGGATTTTCTTCGTATATGTTGGAGTTTTACATTTCACAGAAACACAATGGTTAGAACCAATAGTTCCAGAATTTCTTGGCTCTGCTAGATTTTGGATATTAGTTAGTGGAGTAGTAGAAATTATTGTAGGAATCTTGTTGATATTACCAATGACAAGAGAGTTGGGTGGGTATGCAAGCGCAGCACTGCTGGTTTCACTATACCCTGCAAATTTCAATATGTGGATTAATGATATCGAATTAGGTGACGGAGAGTCACTATCTCAAACAGGAAATATCGTGAGGCTATTCTTACAATTAGCCGGAATTAGTCTAAGTTTATGGATTGCTGAATACCATCAAGAGAAGAGAAAATACCAGACTGGTAAGTAGTTTGGAACTCATGCCGACTCAAACTTAATTCGACTAAGGAAGAAAGAGAGGGCATGGAGTCTTCATCGGGTGTTCGTTTCGGTGGCGGGGAAACCATAGATTTCACTCCACCTTCTGGATTCATGATGATTCCTTGGGTAATTTCATTATTGGTAGTAACAATAGGGTTGATTTGGAGTTTTATTGGCCTTGTAAATAATGATTATTCGACAGTGACTATTGGTGGAATATTAGCAGTACCGGGTTGTTTATTGATAATTTGGTTAACTCCAACAAGGCTAGAAAAGGCATACGATGAAATTAGGGTAGAAGAGAAACCCCGTGATTTTGTCCATAGGTCTGAAACTGGAGGTCGCACAGGTAGTTTTTGGACTGGACATTATTCAAATAGCCCAAAAAAAGATGACCGGGGTTGGGTATTTTCAGCACCTGGACCTGAGCATTGGGATAAGGAAGATCGATATGGACCAGATAAAATGGGAATAATTTCCGAACATCCAACTGTTGTAGGCACTCCAATACCTGCGACTATATCTGCTGATGGCATATTTACCGCAATCATTGCACTATACTCAATTCCAGTATCTATTCTCTCAGTAAATCTCGGCGTGGAAGTAATGCAATCAGCTGGAGATTCGGAGGAGTGGTTTTTTGGACTTATTTTGGTTATTGGACCAGCATTATTTTCAATTGGATATGC
>DUJH01000021.1:26527-28058 GCA_013329905.1 Candidatus Thalassarchaeaceae archaeon
TGGCAAACTGGAACTAAAATGCAGTTGACTATTGATGTCCCCACCTCAAAGATCAGATCGATGGCTGCTGGTGAATTGGAACTCGTCGGACAAGTCAGAAGATGGGCATCTCCTGCCCCTGCTGTTTCGGTAGGTGGAGACCCTGCCCGTACTTACCAAAACCTACATTCTTGGAGGTGGCTCTACGAAATTTATCTTCGTAGAACGAGGATAGTGATGACTGATGATGGGCCTAGAACCGAAACCGAATACAGGTGGGAAACTATCGCACAAGAAAATGGAGGACACAATTTCATTTTGCATGATGGAACTGGAGGTGTGCTTGTCAAACCAGATACATTTGCAGATCAAAATTTAGGTCAATATATTCGAGAATGGAAAGTCGACCATAACAGAAATCTTGGAGAAATATTTGGTTCTATGATTACAACAACATTTGGTGGCTGGACAATACTAGAACACAAATGGACCTTGTGGGGCATGGCCTTAGGGGACCCTTGTTACATTCTAGGAAAAGCGACTAATCGCAGCAAGGAAACAAAGGGTGAGATGGAAGTTATCAAGAGGAATGATCAACATACTCTGATGGAAGTAATCGGCAAAAGTGGTGTTGGTTTTGAAGCTAGATTGGAAAGAGGAACTGAACTAGGAGTCCTTGGTAGAGTTAAGAGTCAATTAGAATACAAAATAATTCCCGGAATAGTAGCAGCAGGTTGCCTAGCGGGTACATATCTAGCAATGGCGAACACTGGGTTTTAACGGGTAAAAATTGGTAAATCCGGGTCAATATTGATTACTAACGGCAGAAGTTGAATCATCATGGAAGGCACTGCTATCGCGTTCACCCTGTGCGGTGGAATAATCATACTAGTACTGGTTCTCTGGTTCTTTGGTGTATGGAATCGATTGGTACGACTCGAGAAGGATGTTGACCGAGCGTGGTCGAATATCGATACAGTTCTGCAGCAGAGATTCGACATGATCCCTAATATGGTGAAGATAGTCATGCAGTATGCAGGTCATGAAAAGGAAATTTTCGGAGAGTTGACTGAAGCGAGGAAAACTTTCGCTGCCGCCTCAAAGTCTGGCGATGTAAGTGGAGTGATGGCGGCAGAGGCAATGGCATCTCTAGCCATGCCCAAATTGCTGGCACTGTCTGAGGATTATCCGGACCTAAAGGCGAATGCTAATTTCGCAGCTCTACAAGACGATTACAAGGAAATCGAGGACCAAGTCACCGATCAACGCCAATTGTACAATAGTTCAGCAACGAACTTCAACACAGCAATCGAACTCGTTCCAAACAATATCGTTGCTTCGTTCAAAGGGTGCACTTCTCGAATTCTATACGAGGCGAAGCATCAAGCACGCGGCTCTGTCGAAATCAATTTTGACATCTGAACAATTATTCCTCACCGGTGTATTCAGTCACTCGAATGCCCAAATTGCCTCGGCGTGCCTTGCGCTGCATGATTCGATCCATTTTTCGATGGAACTCGACTTCGAGGTCGATATTCATCGCCAGTGAGTG
>DUJH01000021.1:28377-51126 GCA_013329905.1 Candidatus Thalassarchaeaceae archaeon
CTGGCAAAATCGTGTTTGTGATGGAATGTAGCTACACGAGCCATCATCGTAGTCCAAGCCCCATCTGGTTCGTTGGCTCCATCGATCTCAATCCAATCACTAACAGACATTGGTCTGGTCATATGACGATGTTGGCCCACGGCGGGCCATCAAATTAGCCGAGCCAAGTTCTGAGTTAGAATCGCCCGCCAGGTGGGTTGCGAATCCCTTCATCACCAACGGGCAGAAGATTGACCAGCCCGATAACACCACTCAAAACGAATGAGAGAACTGTGAGGCCGAATATGGTCATTCGATAGTCAGCTTCCGCTGATAATTCGTTGCAATATTCCATATTTGGTTGGTTGTTCAACAAAGGATTGCACTCCAAATCGTGTTCCATTCGAGCCTCGTCCCACCAAGCCATGGTTTCCATTGAGGCAGGGACCAAAAAAATGGCAATAATCGTCAAAACTGCGCCAATCTTCAGATTGTCCATCTCTGACCCTCACAGATTCGAAAGCAGTGCCTGAATACACGAACGGACGTGAGTCCGCAGAGTGGCCGCCATCGCATCGACGGCGTGATGGTCAATTTCTGCAGATGGGTCGCCGGGAGTTCGACCGGCGGCCCAATTTGATGAGCATGAAATCGCAGCATGAGGAATTCCAGTCTCAGCAACTAATCTACTCTCAGGGCCAAGTGTCATTCCAACAACATCAGCGCCGAGCCTGACCAGTCCATCGATCTCAGCAGGAGATTCAAATTGTGGGCCGACGCACTGAGCGACGACTAACTCCGGAGTGGCTCCCTGCCCTGCAGTTAACGCTTCCAAGCAGATTCCGCTGCCCTTCTCATCAAAAATCGAAGTTCGATCTGCGTGAACTGCGTCATCGTCGTGAAAAGTCCACGGACGAACCGCAAGATCGAGAACATCTGAAGCAACCCCAATCATCCCCGGCGGTAGATCCTCACGCATTGTCCCGACTGAATTAACACTCAGAATGAGGTCAGGGCGGAAGGAGGCAGCTGCGTGGACATTCGCTCGATATTCAATCTCATGCGGAGGAGTTCTCGATTCATCATCTCGATGGTGACGATCGATGAAGAGAACCTCTCCATCACCAGTATCAACTAAGATTGCTGGGACCTGCCCCCACTGTGAATCAATACGAAGTTCTGATGACTCAGTGCCATCAGCGACCATATCGGAAGCAAGAGCTCCCATTCCAGTTCCACTGAGCACGGCGAGTCGTGTCACGTATCCCACCTCGGGTATCCATTCATGGGCTTGACGGCCCACTGGAACCTCACTCTTGTAGGCGAGCGATGAGATCTGCCTTCTTTCCAGAGACCGGCTTACCGGCCTCCTTCAGGAGTCCCTTGAGCTCTGCCACGGTCATCGAAGCGTAATCAGGCGAGTCATCGGCATCGGCTTCTGGAGCTTCATCGGCTTCGTCAGCGGGTTCCTCAACAACCTCTTCGACCGCAGAATCTTCTGTTGATTCCTCAGAAGATTCCTCGTCGGATTCTGCATCACCAGATGTATCCACATTGACCTCAGCCAATTCTGCGGATGCTTCGGCCGCAGCAAGAACGTCGACCTCGACTGAAGAGGCAGCTGCAGCCGCCTTTTCTTCAGCGTAAATCTCATCAAGAGTAGGTCCGTCTCCACCAGTGACTCCACTCTGCAGAAGTTGGCTACGACGGATCATCGCAGTTCGGACTGGACTGATGGTAGAGACTGCGTCCTTAATCGCAGCCTCCATGGTTCCATCGAGGACAGCCTTCTGGAGTTGAATCCAAGTGGATGATGCTCCCATAGTGAGAATCGCATCGCGCGCTTTCGCTCGCATTGCGGACTTCTGACTCGACTTAACGCGAGATCGTGAAATCAATAGCGGCTTGAAGCGAACGTAGTAGCCGTCCTCGGTAACAACGTCGACCGTATCGTCAACCTTACCGCGTTCGCGGCGAATCTGACGACGAATGTGATCCTTCTGGACATTGTGGCCGACAAACTCGGTGAGGGCATCGCCGCCAACAACATCGGTGATTCGGAAGATGACTTGGACGTGCATCTTCGAAAAGTCGCCATCAAGTTCGTTTTGCATAATATCGAAAGTACGTCCGACCAATTGTTCGGACTCTTCCGCGATAGTCTCACCGATGATCCGGAATGACCATGGATTACGAGGTGCTCGAATCGTGAACCAGCGCTTTGACTTCCACTTGTCTCTCTGCTTGCGTGCTGCTGCCCTTGCCTTTGCGCCTTTTGCCATCAGAAACACCTCTTATCGGGGGCTACCCCGTATGCGAGCCGAGCGACCTACCTCCAGTATATGAATGAAAGCCTCAGAACGTCCACCTCAGACAGGGGCGCAGCGTCGCCTTCAAGGGCAGCACACTAGTGCAATCGAATATGAGTCTACACAGCGCCTCGTGGAGAGTGCATTGCAGTGCTGTGGATGATCTCTCAGTGATAGAGGATTCAATTCAATGGCTCGCAGGTGAAGGTGCTGAAATATCCCGTGAGCGCTCAAAATCGCATCATGGCGCACCTCAGATGTTGATTGAAGCTAGCATTGGCCGAAAGAAAGGCGCGAAACAGTCCTTCCTACGTATGGGGGCGGTCGCGCTGAGCGATTTGCGTTCTGCAGGAATTGCTGACCTCATCGACGAGGATAAGGCACTGCACGTTAGGGTTGACGTCGATGAATTAGTGCAGGGCAGAATTTCTTTGGCTACCGAAAAAACTCGCAAATTCGCTGTAAAAGGCCGATTCAAGATTGAATCCTACCCCGGACAAGATCCGGTTGAAATACTCAATCAGCTCATCGATGATATCGTGTAGTCCGACCAGAATCCTCTCAAGCCAATCTGCCAGTGCGAGCCATGAAGCGGTACGAGCCTTGATATGGATGCGTAGCACGCGTCTTGATGAGGGATGAGATGACCCACGTAGTGACCAGCGCATGTATTGACCACAAGTACCAAGATTGTGTAGCAGTCTGCCCAGTCGAGGCATTCAAGGAAGCCGAAAACTACCTCGTTATCGACCCGGATGAGTGTATCGATTGTGCAGCATGTGTCGCTGAGTGCCCAGTCGAGGCTATCTTCGCGGACACTGATGTCCCTGATGAGGAGTTGGAATGGATCGAGCGTAACGAGAACGAATCACCCGATCTAGAAATCGCCACAGGCGACTCACCAGTCCTCGCAGATTGATACGAGCCTGTCGTCTAACCTGCCTCAGACATAGAT
Organism: Candidatus Thalassarchaeaceae archaeon; assembly: GCA_013329905.1. Taxonomy (GTDB): domain Archaea; phylum Thermoplasmatota; class Poseidoniia; order Poseidoniales; family Thalassarchaeaceae; genus MGIIb-O1; species MGIIb-O1 sp8684u. Next base: position 31,621 of record DUJH01000021.1, read on the forward strand.
TGATGAGTGGATGCCGTGAGGCTCGGGTATGACTCAGCGAGTGGACCTGAATCAGATGCGTCACGGCACCGAGTTGCTCAAGCGTGGCTTCGCCAAGATGCAAGAAGGGGGAGTCATCATGGATGTCGTTACAGCCGAGGAGGCTCACATCGCTGAGGATGCTGGAGCTACATCTGTGATGGCGCTCGAGCGAGTTCCAGCAGATATCCGCTCGAGCGGAGGCGTAGCTCGAATGAGCCACCCTGATTTGATTAAGGGAATCATCGAGACAACCTCTATTCCGGTGATGGCAAAAGCCAGAATCGGTCACAATGAGGAAGCGAGGGTTCTCGAAACTCTCGGTGTCGATATGGTCGATGAATCGGAGGTTCTGACTCCGGCTGATCCATTCTTCCACATCGCCAAGAACGATTTCAACATTCCATTCGTTTGTGGCTGTACTAGTCTCGGCGAGGCAGTTCGACGCATCGCAGAGGGAGCCGCGATGATGAGGACCAAAGGCGAGGCCGGAACTGGTAATGTTGTCAGCGCGATTCAACACGCCCGTTTAGTGGCCTCAGAAATAACTCATGCTCAGTCCTCTGGTGAGGATGGACGTGATGCTATGGTGGATGTGATAATGGAAGGATTCCATCGCATTGAGAGAGTTTCTGCATTCGATATTTCACCCAACACTACCCCCTTCGGTAGCATGGAGGATCTGCGAACCGAAGTTGCTTCCGTCCTTGACGACGTTGCACGCCTCGGGCGCCTTCCCGTCGTCACTTTCTCCGCAGGAGGAATCGCCACTCCAACCGATGCCGCTTTGATGATGAAACAAGGAATGGACGGCATCTTCGTCGGCTCTGGAATCTTCAAAAGTTCAGACCCAATTCAAACGGCCGAAGCAATTGTTCTCGCCACTCATCATTTCGAAGATTCAGCGGTTGTCACCGAGGCCAGCACCATGATTGGTGAACCAATGCCTGGCCTCGAAATCGAGACACTTGAAGTCCGCTTGCAAGAGCGTGGCTGGTGAATTAACTCAGCAACTGCTTGAATCAAACGCGACCACGCGTTGTTCCGAGACGGCGGCGCTTACCTTTCTGTGGCTTCTTCGAGCGCACCGGCTCACTTTCCTGCTCAGCACCGGTTCCGCCCAATGTCAACGAACCGCTTTCTAGGAACATCGCCTCAAGCGAACCAGCCAATTCCTCATTCTCAGAAGGTGAACGCAATGCGTCGCGCACGGATTGATTGTGATCGCGAATGGTTTGCTCTCTCTCATCACGAGCAGCCTTGAGTGAATCGCGAATTTCGTTGACCTGATCGAGCATTCCCTTCATATCAGAATGAACTTCGTCAGCAGCTTTTCGGGCCTCGACGAATGCATTGTGAAGTCTATCTCCTTCTGCACGTACGAAATCGCGTTCTTCGAACATCGGTTTGATTTCCTCCCAAACAGCATCAGCCTCCTTGTGACAATCGACCATTGCTTGATGCTCAGCGTCGGCCTCTACCTTGAGTCGCGAGATAGATTCGTCCATATCGCCGAGATCGATTGTAATTGTTTGATATTCCTTGGCGGCAGGAAGTAATTCGTTTCTCTTGCCGATGAGTTTCTTGAGTTCCTTCAGAAGCTTGTTCTCATCCATGAGTTTCAAACTTCCATCGGTTTCCAGCCTGCGCTCGATACGCTCGATTTGACCCTCAGTCTCGGCGAGCTCGATAACAACTGATTTCGTACCACGTTGGTCGTCCCTCCGGCCGCTCTTCTTGGCGATGAGTTCGCGTATGTGGGATTGGATTTCGTCGCGGCGGGCTTTGTGGACGCGGGCTCTATCACGGATTTCCTTTTGTTGCTCTTTCATCTCATCTATCGATTCACGCAGGCTCTTGGCCTGCTCTTGAACCGCGTTACGAGAATCCGCAGCCCTGCGAGCATTTTCGTTGTGTCCATTTCGCTGCTCACGCATGCGTCGCAGCTTGGTCTCCATCGCGTGTAGACGAGTCCTCAAGTCATCGTCTGGATTGACAGGTTCCTCGGACACGGGCGGGCGACGCGGGTTTCCCTCTTGAATGGACCTGCCTTTCATCACCGGCTGATTAGGAGCCCGAGTTTCCGCGAATGCCGCAGAATTCCGCAAGATTGGGCATTTTCCTTGCCTTGTGGCTCAAAGACCGAGAACCGATCCAATAAACGGTAAAATTGGGGAAAGGATGGCTATCGTTGCCCCTACGATGAATAGCGCACCGGTTGTCATTCGTAGGCGGGAGAATAGATCGTTGCGAATCTGTACGGTCAAAACTCTTCCAGAAATCAGGTTTCCATCTGGATCTTCTAAGCGGACTGTCACTGTGGATTCGCCTGTGCCAGCGGGGAGTAAACTCTGCCAAATTATTCTGGTCGAGGCGAGTAATCGTGGCAGGGTTTGAGTTAGTTCGAGCTGCCCGAGCCCGTCGAATTCGAGTGCCTGATGGGGCTCGATGCGCAATCGATATTCGCACTCATTCGGCCGGAAATCAGGAGTCTGTACACGCAAAATCATATCTTGCACTTCATCGGATTGGTTCAAGATGAATGCAAAGAGATTCGCTGGGCCAACGACAAGATTCTCCATATCGACATCGAACCAAACTACACCGGTACGCCCCGTCTGCTGACGCATATGCAAGCGATCGTGCAAACGGAAGAACGGGGCGCAATCCACCATCGCGCCTGAGAGTAATCGGTCCCAGGTTTCCTGACCAAGTTCCGGGTGGTCGAATAGCCGGTTTATCGAATCGGAATCTATCATCGTAGCCAAAGCACTGCGGAATTGCTGCTCGTCGATTAACGAACTACGCTGAAGATGCAGTAAATGTAGCAGTGTCTCCTGTATTTGGGCCATCGAATGTCCGGACTTGACCTCCGCCTCAACTGTGCGAAGATACTCTGAGATGCGCACCGTCAGCAGCGGGTCAATGTGTGCCTTGATTACATCCGAAAACGGACGGCGCAACAAAGCCGGATGGATAGGGGGGGAGAAAGCGCTCAACATCCCCCATGGCTCACTGGCATTGAATCGGGACTGATTCGAGACGAGGAATGACCCATGTCCCGCAAGCAAAGTCCCCGTTGAGAGAGCGACCAATCTCGGTGACAAATCTCCATCCGGAGTCAACCACAAAGCGATTCCAAGTAAAGAGGCGGCGAGAAATAGGAAGGTTATCGTCGCCCCTAATTGTCGGCGGGAACCATTGATTGTAGCCCGCATCTCAGCATATCCATGTGAGCTCTTGAAAGTCAATCCCGCCGTTGTCAACGATTCTGCCTCGTAGCGGAATATCGTGCGCGTGACGGACAGCAAACGGAACAGGAGGAGGAGGAGTGTAATGTCGGCAACGAGGATGAAAAGCGAGAGGATATGGATGCCAAGATGCATCTCTACCGGAGCAACATCCTGCATATGCAACAACCACCATTCGGGTGTTGAATTTCGATACGAATGAGCCAATCCAAAGTTGATTACGACCAAAAGCGGGAGGAATAGAACGAAGCGAATTCCACCACTGATTAGCAGACGATCGATTCTGAGAAGAGTCCGCTCCTGCGCTCGCAGTCCATCGATTGGGTCGACTGAAGCGCTTCTTGCTGCCGCAACGGCGCCAATAGGAGGGGCTGACAGTGGTGGCGGTGGTGGAGCAGCGAGAGGATGAGGGGCTTGTTCAGGAGCATCCTCAAGAATCTCTTCCGCCAGTGCCGAGAGGGCTTCATCGAATTTCGAAATATCTTCATCTTCCATTCAAGACATCTCCACTCGGACGAGAATTTTTGTCGCTAACGAATCTGAAAATGAGACTGGAGATCCATCTATTATGAGTGAATCTGAGCTTCGTTTAATCGATTGACCGACGATTAGGCCGAGGGTCTGAAGTGTACGCGCATCCTGACCCTCGAGTGCGATGAATTCGATAGTTCCGGAACTCCCTTCAGGCATATTTGCTATTGGAAGTAAAGGCGCTTTTACAGCGGGCTCGACTCGGCGTGAGACCAGCGGAATCCTCTCGCCCGAGGGAGTCCGTTCGGGATATCCAAGGAGACGATCGATTGCTTCTTCTAATTCCGAATCGATCGCGTGTTCCATCTCGCAAGCGGCGGAGTGGACATCGCCATCGAATCCGATGATATCAGTGAGTAATAATTCGAGCAGCAATTGCCGGCGCTTGATCTGTGCTGCTCGGGCAAATCCATCTGGAGTCAACCTCGAGCCTTTGTAAGGAATATAGGTCACAAGTTCGCGACCGGACAATCTCTGAATCATCTCGGTCGTCGATGCTGCGCTAACACCCATCGATTCAGCGAGCATCGAAGTCTTGACAATAGCATCGGGTTGATCTGAATGCATCTCGAACATGCGCTTGAGATACATCTCCTCAAATTCGCTTAGTTCTGGCATCAGACCACCATTCCTTCACCATTCGAACTCATTCCTGCCCTACCTCCGCGATGAACTCAGAGCGGCAGGCTGGACAACGTGCATTGACTGGGCGGCGTTCAACTGGTACCTTGAGCGTTTGATCACAAGATGGGCATGAAAGGAGATCGACCATCGAACGGGCTACTGCATCGAGAGGTTGTTCGGGGGCTGGTTCGGGAGCAGGTGTAGATTGAGGTGAAGGTCTCTGGCTCATCTCCGGAGATGAGCCAACGGTTGGGGTTGGTGGAGCACCTGCGACAGCATCTACCGAAAATCTCGCTGTGCAAGCAGGACATTTGACAGCACCTGCATGAGTCGATGGAATACTCAGGCGTTGATCACATTCGGGACATGGAATCTCACGCTTCGTCGCGGCAGCTGCCTTCTTGCGCTCGCCGCGAGCCTCCTTCAAGCGATTGAAACGAGAGGTTCCGGTATCAGCGACGCTCTCGGAGACGGTTCGATAGAGAACGAGAATGAACATTACCAGAACAAGCCCGGAGATTGCGCCGTAAATCGCGGCTGAGAGATCAAATGGCAACTCAGCCCCTGACTCAGCATCGGCAAAAGAGACAATCTCAAGGAGGTGGCTTTCAGTTTGACCACTGGTAATCCAAATTATCTCGACTTCGACCACTTTGGAATCTGGCCATGAAGCAATTGTCAATTGACCTGTCTGACTTTGACCCGGGCCAACTGCGGACGTAGGATTAGTGTCGAGGACCATACCATCAGAGGTTCTTACCACCCTGATTTCGCCGACCAGAGTTGGGGTATTGCCGTCATTGCTTAGGTCGTATGGAAGAATCACTTGCTCCCCTGTGCGCGGGGCAGTGGAGACTCCTGATGACTCTACGTCGAGACTGAGGAGTGGGGGGGTGAGTGTTCTTTGCACCTCCAAATCCTGCGAGGCGGTCCAATCAACCGCCTCGACTCTAATGATTAGAGAATCGGCAGAAGGATGGCCGAGCGTGAGAGTTAGTTCTCTCCTTCCTGGGTCGAGTGTAAGTGAAAATGTCTGAATGATTGATTCGATGGTTTGGTCGAGAATTGCAACTTCAACGCTAACTTCGCGAGAGCGCCCTTCAGAGAGGTAGAGGGAGATTTCAGAGTTCAATCCGTTGGTTAGGTCCCATGTCGTCGAGTCGATGACGAGGGTCATGGTCTGCGGATTTAGGACCTCGACTGAGAATGTTCCGTTGAGCTCTCGAGCGACCCCGCCGTTGTTTGAATGAACACGCCACTCAATATTGAGTGTCCCTGCAATGTCGGGAGTGAACGAGGCTGAAACTTCCCTGCTTGAGCCGGGATTGATGATGATTGGAAGGCCGAGGGTCGGCTCTGCTGTCCCAGGGGATAGTTCGAGTTGGACGGTTTGAGGTGAGTCACCTTGGTTATGGACAAGAATCGAGGCGGTTAGGGTATCTCCGACGTGGGCAGGTTCGCCGATCAATGCGATTTCTGGCGAACCTGCCGCAGTTAGATTGAGTGGATTTGGTTCAACGGGAAGGACCATTGTTTCGCTTTCACCACTTGAATCGATAGTGAAGACGAGGTGAATTTCGCCGGCAGGGAGTGGTCCGAAGGAGACGTTCACCATGACGGATTCCCCTGAACCGTCAAGAAATCCAGTCAGTTCGGGGGAGGATGCCCCGTCAAGGACAATGTGGAAGGACCATTCGTCATGGCCCGCTGCTGTATCATCATTGGCGACTTCAATCGATAGGTAAATTTGGTCTCCGGCAAAGGCTGAGGAGTTGTCTGATACAGCATTAGTTGAGCCATCTATGAGGGTAACGTCCCATCCCGAAGAATCCTCGATGGTAAAGCGATCTTGAGCACTGACTGTCGAACTCAGGAGTGTGACGACAAGAAGGGCTACGGAAATCACAAGCAAGTTGCGAAGGCGCAGCCTGTGCTTCATCGTCTACGACTCGGTGTTGTGAAGCGTATCAAGACAACCCCATTTCAAGGTCACGTAGTGACCTTTATGACGCATTCCAATTTGGGCCGGATGCACATGGATGCTGAGGCTCTCCTGCGCGTCTCGCCAGAAGAATTGGCGCAAGCCTTACTCGACCGCAGGAGGTTGCTCAAAGATCAGTTACCTACGGTCATTCGAACCCTTGAAGCAGAGGAGCAAAACCTGTCTCCAAAGGTAGATCGTGTTGTCAAAAATCACAAGCGTGCAAATGATGCTGTTGCCAAATTGAAGAGTACTCGAGATTCATCACAAAAGATTGCCCACGGACTCCTTCCAAAGGTGCGTGGGCACCGAGACTCACTCGTTGAATCCGGCGGAATGGTAAGTCTCGACCCTGATTGGAAAAAAGAAAAATTATTCGAAGAACTGGATGAAATCGAAGATAGCATCCAGACCTCAGCGCTCGACCATAAGGCCGAGAAGAAGATGATCGATCGCCGCAAGAAACTCATCGGGCAGAATGAGAAGTGGTTGAAGGAAAGGCGTCAAATGAACCCGGAAATGGTTGATTACGTCGATTCCCGAAGAGAAATGTCGCACCTCTTCAAAACCGCGGACAAGTCACATCGCGACATGATCAAGGCAGTTGAGAAAGCTCAACCACTGCACGAAAAGAAAGTCGCGATGCAGGCAGAAATTCGTGATATTCGTAGAGTACTAGACAGAGCGAAGGAACTCCTTTCTCAATCCGATGACGCAATCGGTCACTGGGAACGCCGTTTGAAAGACGGCTTCGGAGAGCTGGGGCTTGGCTTCACTGACCTCTTGGCCGCAAAGAGGCGTGTCGCCGAGGGAGGTGACTCGACCTTCGCTCGAAAGACCAAGGCGAATAATCAGAAGGGAGGGAAGAACAATCCTCGCAAAGGCAAGTCAAACAAATCAAAGCATTCCGCTAAGGCAAATTCAGACAAGAATACAGTAGAATCAGCCCCAAAATCTCCGGCTACGGCCGTTGAGACGGCCGACGCACCTTCTCGTAGAGGTGAAGAGGAATGAGCGAGGGACTCTTTGACGACCTTGAGAGTATACCTCATGACGAAGTCGAAGAAAAGTCATCTGACCTCAACCGGCAATTGCGTTCGCTTGAGGATGAATTCAATTCGCTACGTCACGACCGACGATCGCAAGTTGACCTCGTCAAATCCCTCCGCACCGCAGTCGGCGGAATCGAAGAGGCCGACTCAGAGCGTCGTGGACTCCTCCGCCGCTTCCACGAGATCAAGAAAAAGGCGGACAAGGACAGAGATCTCCGCGACAAGGTCAACATATCAATTCCGCCTCCAGCAACCGTTCTTGAAGAGTGGATGGGTGAAACTCACACCAAACTCACCACCATCGATAACGATCTAACCTCTATCCCAACACTCAACCGTGAACTCGACTCATTTCGGCGCTTCTTCGAATTGCAAGCAGCAGTCGTTCGTAAGCGCGATGCCGAAGAGGCTCACGCGCGATATGTTTCTCAAATCGAAGATCTGCGAAAGGTGACCACAAAACTCGACGCAACAAAAAAGACTCGGAAAGCCACCGCTGACGGCGCCACTGAAGGCACCGATATCGAATCTGATAAAGTGACTCGAGGAGAAATCCGTAAGATGAGCAGGCGGATCAATGGTATCGACAAGCGCCTCGACTCCATCAAATTGCAGCAAAAAGATCTGCGAAAGGAAGCCGGCCGACTCCGTTCCTACCTCAAAATCACTGGTGGACGCGGCCGACCAATTCGACTCGCTGACGTCAAGGAGCGGGCCAGCACGGGCGGTTCTCTGAACGCCAACGAACTAACCGCCCTACTCGACTCAGGTAGCCTGTTGGGAATAACCAGTGAGTCGAAGACTACAGAATCACAAGATGAAACGCAAAGGCGAGGTCGCTCCAGCAAGAAAGGGAAGCGAAGACTCGGTGTGACCCGAGGTGGGCCACGACGTGGTAGCTCGGCAAGTAAGAGAGAATGATCGATTTCAGGGACGATTGAAGAATTCCTATGCGCTTATATGGAAAACGTCGGACGTAAAACCACAGGAGCACGATTGTATGCAGATGGATAGTCAGGAAATCCGCGGATTCCTGCAACCTCGCTGCGATGATGTCCAGGAGCAAATTACCTTCAATCGCGAGGAACGCGACCAGTGGAATGCGAAAGTTCGCACTCTCCTCGATGAGAGAAACGAACTGAATCGCCAAGTCAAGGAACTCATCACAGAAGTCCAAAATCAAAAAGCGCTTCGGGACGAAGAAAATCAGAAAGTGCGCGATCTCAAGGACATTCGATCCGAGCGCACCGATGAACTACGAGTTATTCGAACAGATTTCCGTGAGAAGCTCGTAGAGCAGGGTGAGGATAAGGTGCAAAGAGATCGTGTCGAGAAAACTCGCTCACCTAGTCGAATCCGAACAGAAATGGAACGGCTAGAACGCCTCTACGAACAGGGACGCTTTCTTGGAAAGAAGGAACGCGAATATATCATGAAGATGAAGCGCCTTGCTCAGGAATTTCGAGAGGCTAAGGAAAGCAAATCTGACGGCGGCATCCGCGATCTAAAGACCCAATTGCGAAATGCCGAAAAGTCGCAAGAAGATGCTCACAAGAAGGTCAAGGGCGCTGTATCTCACGCTCAGGAGGCTCACGACCTCATGGCAGAACTCTCAGAAGAGGTCGATCGGCTACGAGAAAAGGCCAATTCCGCCCAATCAGGAGTCACTCGTGCCAAGAGGGAAGCAGATTCCCTTCACAGTCGCTACATCGTCTCTCTTCGATGCATACACTCAATGCAAGACCTGCTGAAGGCAATCGAGGCTCGCGAGAAGGGAGTTGCGGGTGAGGACGAGCAAGTTGAGGTCGCTGACCTGATGACACGTCTGATGTCTGGCGACACTCTATCGACCGATGAAATCATGGCTCTACAGCGGAATTGATTTCGTAGGTTCGACCATTTCTTGAATGTAATAATTCTCGACCACGGTCGTGGTCGATTATCCAGGCCGGAATTGCTGTAGGAATCATCTCCAACTCAGCTTCAGATGAATCGAAGGTCCAGCGTTCCAGCATGGTACTTCGAACAGCGCTACCAACTTCGGCTTCCTCTTGTTTCTGACGGCGAGTCTCAAGAATGCCGACGAGCATCACTCGTAGATCATCTTCGCCAAACCAAATTTCGGGATTTGCATCGACAAGACGGAGTTTTGGTGCATTGCTCAGAACTTCATCCGCTTCATGTAATTCCAAACGACCGGCCCAAGGATCCTCAAGAACGCGCCAAGACCCATTCTCCTGCACACCTTTAGGACTGACCAATGTTCCATCGACCCTCCAAATTCTCGCCTCGATGAGAACTGGATTTGCTTCTACGAATTCCAGTCCCCTCTGCATCAGCCATTCATCGAGGTCAACAATTGGTGACAGTACAACCCTGTCGATGGAATGGCTTGAATCAGGCAATTCTTGCTCCACCTCGCTGATTGGTGGATTCGTTGGTATAATCGCCTGCAGATCTCCTCGCAGAACCGCCTCGCCAATCCAGCGACTCAGAGTCTCAGGTCCCCACAATTCGATTTTCAATCGAGAATTGAGTAATTCACTTGCAGCCGGTTCAAATTCCCTTTCACTAAGCATCCAATGTGGGCCACTTGGAGCATCGACGAGCCAGCGTTCAGCCTCAGCCACACTCAGTGGCAACAGGGTAGAACGAACGTGCCAAACGTGGACTGAGGCGCTGGGTTCATCCTCAAGGTCTGGGATTCTCTCGGCAATCCCGAGGCAACGGAAACCAATGGTCTCGGTGATTCCTGTTGCCTCGACCAATCTGACACCGCGGAGATTCAACAGATCCCCGACGGTGTCATCCATGACTTCTGGTAGTCGTCTGCACCTTGAAGGACACCCTTGCTAGGGTGTTCACCCGCCCCGAAGAGAGGGTTGTATCAAGGCGCCAATCAGAGGTTCGAGCTGAGTGTCAACAAGTCGGACTGACCCGGGTCGATGACACATAGTGCGCTGACCGGGAATGGCTTAGCGCAAGCAGCACCGAGTTGGCGGTTGACCATGGTTACCTGATGTACAGGTACATCGGGGTGACTCGCTGTCAGATTCGAGATGTAGTCTACTGGGCAGTTGGCTGCAACCAGTACAAGACGGGCATCGCCCTTGGTACACGCGCTGGTGGTCTGGCGCTGCCCAAAAAGGACGGTTCCAGTAATGATTCCTTGCTTCAATTGTCTTGCCAAATCCATGTGAATTCCTCCTTCAAGCCTCAGTCTCTTCTGGGATGTAGAACAGTTCTACGCTTCCGGTTCCGAGAGCGACTGGTTGACCCACGATGATGTTCTCTGTGACACCACGTAGTTGATCGCGCTCGCCGATCACACCGGCACGAAGCAGGTGATTGACTGTGACTTCGAAAGCCGAACGGGCCAGGATACTGTGCTTGGTTCCGCTGACTCCGTGGCGCCCGATAGCTCGGACTTCTCCCTCACTGGTCATGACATCTGATACAGTGATGAGGTGACGGACATCGACGTCGAGTCCGGCTCCTTCCAGAGTATCCGACATCTCGTTGATGATAGCCTGTCGAGCTGCCTCGACTCCAAGATAGCCGTAAATTTCGTTGATATTGTTAGTGTAGGTTCGACCGCGATCTACTCCAGCAAACATGCTGACCTTTGAAAGATTCGAGCCAATGGTTGAGATATAGTACTCACCAGTATCGCGGTTCGGGCCTTGCACGTTTGCGCGAACGATGTCTGGAAGACCCTTCAATCGCAGCTTCTTCACCTTGTCTTCGAGTTGCAGAAGAGCAGTGTAAGTTGGTGGATCATTAGCGAGGTCGGCTAGATCTTCTTCCTTGGTAACGCCCGGGATAATCTTGAGTACCTTCGGTCGTTTATCGTCATCTGCTTGGATGAACATTCGCAGAGCGCGCTGTAGCTTGTCGCGGACCTCAGCGCCCGTCATCTTCTTCAGGCGTAGGTTTGCGCGATTTAGCTCGAGGCTGAGGTGTCGCTGGGCCACATCAACATCGATTGAAGCAATGTCACGAGTAGTCGTGGTTTCGATTGAAGCAGCAAGCACCTGAGCCTTCTTCTCATCAGTTCGCAAAGGCTTATTCTTTGAGTCGTTCTCTTCAAGATAGACCTTCATCGTGGGTGTCTTCGGAACCTTTCGAGCATCGACAATTTCGATTACACGAGGAAGACCCTGTGTGACGTTGACCGTAGCCACACCCGCGTAGTGGAAAGTACGCATAGTCATCTGAGTTCCAGGCTCACCAATCGACTGAGCAGTGGTGATTCCAACCGCTTCGTGCGGGTCGACTCGCGAGTATTTCATGTCTGCATCGGCGCATTTGACGACCTTGCGGGCCTCGGCTGCAGTCAGCTTCTTCTTTCCGCGAGAAAGCAGACCGTTAACTAAGTCGTTGATGGTCTTCGGTGTGATGCGGATATTGCCCTTAGTGGCTGCTGCAGTCAGGCTGATGAACATTGGATTTTCGACATCCAAGTCTCGCTGAAGTTGAATGATTTTGTCCTCAGCATCGTAAGCCTGTAGTGGTAGAACGCTCTTCTTGCGACGGCGAGAAGCCACGCGTCGGCGAATCATCGTCTTCACTGCTTTATTCTCCTTCTGAGCTGCCTTGGTCGACCCCTGAATGACTTCACTGATTTTCTGAGCCATTCCCGAGTCGGTAGCACAAATCTGAGCGATCTCTCCAGCGGACAGAACCTTGACGTCGTCCCACTTGCGGTCATCGGCTAGACGGTGTGCGAATTCCTCGGCAATACCGAGATCCATGAGTTTCTTCTTTGTTGCACTCTTGACTACCATCACTCATCACCCCCGAGAGCGTCATCGAGAACCTTAGTGATATCGAATGGCATACCCTTGCGGCTACGCGCTGGGTCGATTCCATCCTCACCATACTGGAATTGGATGATTCGGTCAGCAGTGTTGCGAACCGAGCCATTTCCATCATTGGCGACCTTGAGATCATCCATTGCGTTGATTAGACGGCGCTGCATGTAACCTGACTTTGAGGTTCGAACCGCTGTGTCGACAAGCGACTCACGTCCGGAGACTGAGAGCATGAAGAACTCTGTAGGCTCTAGTCCCTTCTTGAAGGACGAGGCGACGAATCCCTTCTCCTCGGCACCTTTCACTCCACGAGGGAAGTGAGAGAGTACACGGTCTTGGTAGCCGCGCTCGAGGCGCTTTCCACGAACCTTTGGTTGACCGATAGAACCTGCCATCATGGCTAGGTTATCCATCGAACCGCGAGCTCCGGAGGTAGCCATGATGACGGCTGAGTTATCGTCTCCAAGGTATGTCTTCGCAATGTTACCCGACTCGCCCTTGGCAGAATCGAGAATCTGCAGGATGTTCTCCTCAAGGGTCTCTATTGGTGTTCGACCTGGACGAGCCTCGTAGCGACGACCATCTTTACCGAACTTCTCGAGTTCGGCATCGACCTCTTCGCTTGCGCGTGAATTGATTTCTACGATTTCGGCCTTTGCTGCAGCAGGCAGATCTTCGTCGTCGATTCCTGTGGTAAAACCACTCGAAGTGCAAATCGCGATGGTCATCTTTGTCATGCGATTTATGAACTCTGCACCGCTATTGGTGCCGTGAGTCTGTACAACCGCATCGAGTAGACGTCCATCTTCTGCACCGATTCCGCGCTTGTCGATAGTACCACTGACGCTTCCGCCTGAGGTGACCTTGACTTGGTCGCCGCTTCGGCTTGTGTACTCTAGCTTGAAGCCTGCTGGAACAATAAGACTCAGAAGATCCGAGCCTAGGTATCCGACGACTCCATCCTTACTGGTGACTTCTGTAGGAAGTTCTCCATCCCAGGCGACTGCTCCTAGAAGTTCCATAGCGAGAACCTTTGGGATAATTCTCCCGTCATGAGTCAGCAGGTATGCGCCCGAGATGTGGTCGTGGATTCCACCAATAACAGCACCTCCGTATCGAGGTGTGATGATATGCTCCTGCACACGCATCAGAATCTTGGCCTCAGCGCGTGCCTCTTCGGACTGAATGACGTGGAGGTTCATCTCGTCGCCGTCGAAGTCCGCGTTGTATGGAGTACAGTCGGCGAGGTTGAAGCGGAACGTCTTTCCAGCCATTACACGAACTTCGTGGACAAGCATCGACATTCTGTGCAGCGATGGCTGTCGGTTGAAAATCGCGACATCGCCATCGATTAGGTGACGCTCGACGATCACTCCAGGGCGAGGGTTACCCTCCCTATCGTAGACTGACAAGCGGTCCTCGACTTCAGTACGGTAGACTTCCTCGCTCTGTTCATCTGCGACAGACGGGCTGCCACAGTGAGGGCAGTTCACTTCGAGGTGATCTGGCAAGAATTCGCCAGGGTGGTTCTGTTCCCAGACCCAGCGCTGGTGGATGGTTGCAGCTGGGTCGTCATCAGCGAGAGGTCGGCCGTTCGCGTCCTCTCCTCGTAGATTCAAGATGGTAGTTTCAAGGTCGACCGACCAAATTTCCTCTAATTCTCCGAGGGCTGTTCGGCGCATCTGCTTCATCAGCTCAAGGCCTGGAAGGAAGTTCGGCGCAGGTAGAACAGTATTGAGATCAGGTCGGTATCCGACGTATGGCTCGTCCTCACTGCCTGAGTGGCAGTCGGGGTTGAGGCATCGGAATCCAGCCCAGATATACTTCGTTCGGTCGGTAATACGAACGCGGAAGTTATCACCACGGATGATGTAGTTCACACCAGGGTGAACATCAGGCCCGCGCAGAATCATTCGGCGAAGTTGTTCCCGGTTTCTGCCAGTAGCACGGATTGGAACTGTGAGTTCCTTCGCCGTGTGTACTGGCACACCAACCTCGTTGATTCCGAGGTTTGGATCTGGACTGATGACGGTTCGAGCACAGAAGTTCACGCGCTTTCCGGAAAGGTTGCTACGGAAGCGACCTTCCTTTCCTTTGAGGCGCTGTGAAAGCGTCTTGAGAGGACGACCGGAACGGTGTCGAGCGGGTGGGATTCCACTAGTTTGGTTATCGAAGTAGGTAGTGACGTGGTACTGAAGCAATTCCCACAAGTCCTCGACAATCAGTTGTGGCGCACCAGAGTCACGGTTCTCGCGTAGACGCTGGTTGATTCGCAGGACGTCAACCAACTTGTGAGTCAGGTCGTCCTCGGAGCGGTCGCCACTATCGAGTGTAATCGAAGGACGAACGGTAATCGGCGGAACTGGTAGAACCTTCATGATTGACCACTCTGGACGGCTTGATTCACTGTCCATCCCAAGGAAGATAAGGTGCTGGTCTGGGATTTTCTCAAGCCACTCACGGATGTCACGAGCGTTCAACTTGTGCTCGCCCTTGTCGGACTTCTTCTCCTTGAAGGTGGTAGGCTTGTCGAGCATGATTTTACCTTGCTCTGATCCACAGTGCATGCAGATAGCGCGCTTCTTGCTTGAGCATTCCTTCTCAATTTCCTTGATAATCTTCTTGAATTCGGTCGAGCCAACTCCGTGCTTGCGCATTACGTCGTGAACTCGGTCTCGGTAGTAGTCCTGCTCGGACTTTTCTGGATCGAGAGGGTGAGTATCGGTTGCACTGTGAAGCAGAATGTGGCTGCACTCATTGCACGTAGACTTCAGTGAGGTCTTGATTAGCATAGTGAATCCAATGTGCATCACAGGAAGCTCGAGTGCGATGTGACCGAAGTGACTCGGGCAATCATCGTGCTTATTCCCGCAAGTCTCACAGCGGATTCCAGGATCAATAACACCCATCTTTGGGTCCATCAGACCCTGCTTGTATGCGTGACCGTCGTCCTTGTAGGTGTCAGCAGTCTTTACCTCGACAGCCGACATCTTGCGGATCTCATTCGGATCCATCAAGCTGAATTTAATCGATTCAATCCTCTTGGGGATTTGGGCTACTCCGCGGGCTCTCATCTTTGGTCCCCCAGTTCAAGTCGCATGGCAACTCCAAGACTTTTCATTTCGTCCAGAAGCAGCTTGAATGCGTAGGAAGTCTGTACCGAATGCACATCTGCTCGGTCACCACATACAGGGCACACAGGAGTGCGTCTCTTCCAATCAAAGTAAGCGATGTGACCACAACCACTGTTGTTACACACCATCAGTGGCCAGCCGTCAGACTCGTCAAGCAATCTGTCCTTGATGACCATCGAGGCTCCGTGCGCAATCAGACAATCGCGCTCCATCTCTCCGAATCGCAGACCACCCTGTCGCGCACGACCCTCGGTTGGTTGCCGAGTGAGAATTTGCACGCGACCGCGACTGCGGGCGTGCAACTTGCTGCTCACCAAGTGATGCAATCGCTGGTAGAAGATGACTCCAGTGAAGATGTCAGCAGTGAATGCCTCTCCGGTCTCCCCACTGATCATCGACTCGCGACCAGTGTGGGCGAGACCGTTTCGCAGTAGTCCTGAGCGGAGGGAATCTTCCTTCTCTCCACTGAAGGCGGTACCATCGATTTTGCGTCCTTCCATTGCTCCTACCTTGCCACCAATCATCTCAAGGACGTGGGCGACGGTCATTCGCGATGGAATCGCGTGAGGATTGATGATGAGATCTGGGACAATTCCATCGGCGGTGAAAGGCATATCCTTCTCGTCGACGAGACGACCAATGATGCCCTTCTGTCCGTGACGGCTGGCGAATTTGTCGCCAAGTTCCGGGATCTTTTGCGTTCGCAGAGAAATGCGGCAAAGAAGTCCAGAATCGAGGGACTCGGTGACAAACACATTGTCGACCCAGCCGGACTCTCCGTTTCGGACCATCATAGAGGACTCACGGCGTTCCTGAGCTTGCAGGAAGTGACCATGTGACTCCTCAAGGAATCGAGGCGGGCTAGTCTTACCAACAAGAACGCTGGTGTCTCCGCCTTCGCTCGAAAGGTGAGTCTCAGGAGTAGGAAGACCGTCACGCTCGAGGTGAGTGTATTTCTCCCATGACTTCATTCCCTTGACCTCGTCAAGTCCAGTTCCTGGAATCTCGATTTGCTCCTTTTGGCCGCCAGGGAATTGCTTGTTTTCAGCATTATATGTGCGGATGAAGGATGAGCGGGCGAGCGAACGCTCAACTGCAGCGCGGTTCATGACGACGGCGTCTTGCATGTTGTAGCCGTGGTGGCTGAGAATCGCGACAACGAAGTTCTGGCCACCAGGGCGCTGAGCGAAGTTCGTTGTCTTCATCGCGCGAGTACCGACAATCGACTGCTGAGGGTAGTGCATTACGTGCATACGAGTGTCTGGGCGCAAACGGTAATTGGCGCTCGGTAGGCCGAGGCTCTGCTTGACCATCGCTGTACCGCCGGTGACTCTCGGCGTCGAGTTGTGCTCCGGATATGGAACAAGGGACGCGCAAACTCCGAGGATGAGTTGTGGATCAATCTCCACGTGTGTGTAGACGAGGACAGTGTTGTTCCTCTTCTGCTTTCGGCGGAGGGTATCAACATCCTCTTGGTGGTAATTCAAAGGAACGTTGAACTCTTCGAAAACCGCGTCGCCGTTAGGCAGCTTGACCTCGACGCGAAGTTTAGCCTCAGTGATTTGTTCTTGTCCAAGGTTAACCCATTCGACATCTGCTGGATTGATTGGTCGGCCGTGTTCTGGCGATTCCATCGGAAGATCGAATGGACGAGGAGCGACGAGAAGGTCTTCTTCCTCTTCAGCGTCGATCCACTCTACGACTCCGTTTGCGACGAGATCGTTGAAGGTCCATTCGCCGGAGCGAATGAACTCTAGATGTTCCTTCGAGAGTGTCAGGTCACCATCGTCAAGGACGAGGAGAGGACGCAGGATTCGCCCGCGATCGGTATTGATGAAAATATCACGGTTCGCACCATCGTGGCGGATACTGACCTCTGGTCGAATCCTGCCTTGTCGGCGTCGGCGCTTGAATTGGTTAACCAACTTCGCTGCATTCTTGTGCAGACCGAAGATATCTCCATTGACGTGGACACGAGATCCCTCGGCCCAGCCAGAGGGTGATGAGTCAACGCCGGCCTCACGGAGGAGTGCCTTGACATCGTCTTCGCGGACTTCCTCGGAGACGTCAATCATCTGAGCTGCGTTCTTCACAAGACCGCAGTTCTGACCCTCGGGAGTCTCGTTAGGACAGAGGCGCCCCCAATGTGTAGGGTGCAAATCACGAGCCTCGAAGTGAGGTTGGCTGCGGACCAGCGGACTGGTCACGCGACGCATGTGAGAGAGGGCTGCGAGGTAAGTAGTGCGGTCGAGTAGTTGACTGACGCCCGATCGGCCGCCGACCCAGTTGCCGGTTGCAAGCGCGTGCATGATCTTCTGAGTCAGCACGTCAGGCCGAAGGCAGGCGTTGATTCGCAACTCACGCTTGCGGTTGTGATGTCGCTCGAGTTGGTATTTGAGGTCACGAGCAAGTTGCTGCAGACTGACGCGGAACAGGTCCTCAACCAGATCTCCAGCGAGACGAACACGCTTGTTTGCGTAGTGATCCTTATCGTTAGGATCACGGTTAGTGATAGCCATCTCAAGGACTTGGCGGACGATGCGTCCGAGGAAGACTGCCTTCTTCTCGCGATACTCGGGCCCAGAACCGAGGTGAGGTAGGAGTTCCTTATCGAGGAGGTTCTGGATTCGAGCCTCACGGTATTCCTTCTGCTGACCAGCAGCGAACTTCTTCTCGAGCCATTGTAGAGCCTCTTCAGAGGTCTCGACATTGTATTCCTCATTGTCCTTGGTTTCATTGAGGTTGGCGACTGTGTACTTCATCGCCTCTGCAGGACCTGCAATCGCGGTGAAAATCTCCTTGTCGTTCTCCATTCCGAGAGAACGCATTAGGAGAACGACTGGAATCGGCGTAGTTCCCGCACTCGGGATCTTAACCATCAGCATTCCATCGCGACGCTTCTCAATATTGAGAGGCTTGCGAACACCGTCCTTCTGAGAGAAGATCTTGGCGACTTCGGTCTCGTGAGCGTACTTCTTGTTCTTCTCAACAGTAACACGGTTTGGTGCAAGGTCTTCCATTGATATGAGGACACGCTCGGTTCCGTTAATGATGAAATAGCCACCTGGATCAAGGGGGTCCTCACCGGCTCGGCGCAGGAGTTCTGTCAAGCGGTCTGCGTCCTCAGTCGAAGTCTGAGGCGAGAGTTTGCGGTCTGCGTCTCCACAAAGGTGAGAGATGTGATCGGAGTGCAGGTTGCACTGACCGGAGCGGACCATGATAGGTAGGTTACCGACGTGGACACGATCTTCGACATCCGGTACGGGCTTGTCGTCACGGATAATCTTGAAATCGAGGTAGACTGGGGAATAGTAGGTCAACTTGCGAAGACGGCACTCGAGTGGAGTTCCTGGGTGCTCGGCTCCATTGGCCTCGCGAATAGTTGGGCGTCCGAGATGAATGTTCTTCAATCGGATGACAATCTCCTTGTCTAGAACGTCGAGTTTGATGATTCCACCATCATCGTCCTCGACGGGTTCGTCGGTTCCGATGCGAATGTTACGGACGATTTTCTCCATCCGGCTTAGTTTTCCATCGGAGGATGGAATACAGTCGTTATACGATGCTAACTGGTGATTGACCAGACTTCTCTGCTGAAAGTAACTCTCTACAATTTCCTTCATCTTTTCAACTCCTTCAAGCGCTCTCCACAATTAGTCGGTAAGCGGTGCTTGAGCCAGCTGATCGGCTGTATCGCACCACTTTGACAATTCTATTTGTCAGCCAGCCAGCAGGAAGATCATCGGCTTCTGTCTCGATATGTTCCTTGATGGCTTGGACTGCTGGGTCAGTGATGAGGATCTTGGGGAGCAATTCCTTGGCGATACGAATGCCTCCCTCGTTATCTGAGACCTCAAGGCCCCAAGGAGCTAGAAATTCTGCTTCTTTATCGGGATCAACCAATTCATGGTGAGGGACGAGGAAGTGGTTCAGGACGTTGAACCGGTCATCACCCTGAGGGATGTCCATGAGTTCGAGAGCCTTGCGAGAGATTGTAATTCGCCCGGAACGACTGCGGCGACGGGAAGTGTTGTGTTCCCTGATGATGCCCATGATATTCTCGAGTGTCGCATCACTCGTTGAGAGGCCGGTTTTCTCTGC
>DUJH01000021.1:51348-51713 GCA_013329905.1 Candidatus Thalassarchaeaceae archaeon
GGTATCAATACCCAACTCGACTAGACGCTTCTTTGTTGAACTCTTTACTGCCATTCGCGCCGCCCCCGGACCCAGAAAAAACCGCTAGCCTGAGGCTTGGTCAGGCGGGCCTGGGGGGATTCGAACCCCCGGCCACCGGGTTAAAAGCCCGGCGCTCTACCTGACTAAGCTACAGGCCCATGGCTAATGCTGGGCTCTCCGCCGACCGAGGGGGTGTTTAAGAAAGTGACGGTCCATGCATAGCATGGGCACGGCGGGACCGTTAGCCCTCCTCGGGGACGAGGAGAGCGAATCCCCACTTTGGGCTGGTATGAATAAAGGTTTGCGAATCAGGGTGATTAGATGGGATTCGATAAAATTGAACG
>DUJH01000021.1:51946-57491 GCA_013329905.1 Candidatus Thalassarchaeaceae archaeon
GAACTCACGGTTCCTCCGACTGTTTACCCCCCTCGCCGAGACACTCGCTTGATGTTAGATGGACTCGCCAGATTGACGTGTCCTCCAGGCCATCTAGTCGAGGTTGGTTGCGGCTCAGGAGCAATCTCAATCGCTATGGCTCTCGTTGGATGGAAGGTCTCTGCTTTCGATATCAATCCTATTGCAGTTGCAGCGACCCGAGGTAACGCTATCGAGGCTGGAGTTGCTGAATCTATTCGTGTCGAGGAGAGCGGTGTCGGAGAAGAGGGTTGGAAGATTCCTTCCGACGCCGACATCATAATCTGGAATTTACCCTATCTCGACCCTGCCACAGGAGAAGGGGCGAGGCTCGGCCCTTTGGAGGAAGCTGCTCTGGGTGACGAAGGAGAACTTGGTTGGTCTGGCATTCTACTCGATTCATTGAGCGAGGGCGAATCTCGACACAAGACTTTCATTCTGCTTTTCCGAACAGACCCCGATTCACTGAGTTCACCAGGTGATTGGGGCCTCAAAGGGTGGTCCTCTCGCCGTCTAGCAATCGAAAGAGTCGGTGATGAGACACTTGAGGCCGTGGCCTTTTGGAAGCCAGGGGATACTGTAGAAGCACATTATCTCGAAGAATCTTATTCGACAATGGATGATGCACGCGAGTTACCCGCTGAAGGGTGGCAACGAATCAGGGCGGGAATTCAACAATCAGGGCGAGGGCGCAGAGGCTCACAATGGCAATCCAAAGCAGGTGATTTAACTGCAACTTGGAGTCTTGATCAATCGGTTCTGAACGACAGATCCCCCGGCCTATTACAGGTCGCTGTTGGTGCGTGCGTGGCCAATGTTCTCTCAATGGATTTGAAGTGGCCCAATGATCTATTGATTGACGGCCGGAAGGCTGGCGGGATTCTCATCGAATCAAGTTCACTCGACGGGCGCGTAAGAATTGGAATCGGACTGAATCAAAATCCCTCTCAAATCGAAGGCCGAGAGGTAGCAGGTTGGACTGAATCGGTTGGAGCTCTAGATGATGTAAGTGTTTTCGGAATCGTTGATGCTGCAATCGCCTCCATCCTAGATGATTCAGCCCCTATCGCAACCCCTGAATCATCTGAATTGCAAAGAGCCTCATGGGCTGCGATGTCGAGGACCCTATCTCGAGGGGCAGAAGCTACCTGTACTGACCTGCCGGTAAGAATAGCGGGTCTCAAAAAGTCGGGCGCGCTTATCGCGATAGGCGGTTCGAGATTAATCGAAATCGATGATGTCGGAGAACTGGTCATCTCTTTCTGACTGGGCGAGGCAGACCCAGTCGCTCGCGCACAAGCCTAATCTTACCCGAGGAGGTTTTGGTACACACACCTTCAGTTGCTTCCAAAATTTCTCGAGTGGAATCGTAATCATCAAGCCCAACCTTGAGAATTAGTAGAGCAGAATCAGAATCGCTGCGCATGTCAAACATTCTGAAGCTAATCGGACTCAGAATCCTCCCTAGTGTAGATTCGCACTCAGCACGATTCAGACCTACTCCGTTTACCTCTACTCCGATCCAGCGGTGCTTCCCGCGAGCAGCCTTACTGGGTTTGGGCATGCATCGCCGAGGAGGTCCTCGCTTAACGAATTCTCGGCTAATCAGAGCCGACCACGTCAAAGTCCGCTGACAACAGCGACGATCCGAAGACGACCAACCATCTCGTCGCTCGCACGCGCTCCAAGAATTACCTGGCAATCTGGGTGGAGGCTACTGACGAGAGATTCACTCAATAGATTGAGATGAGCTAGAGTCATATCAGGCCCCCCTTCGACTTGAATCATACATCCTTTCGCTCCAGAGACATCCACCTCAGTAAGTGGTGAACGGCGCGCAACATCAACCACTCCGGAGGGGTCAACAACAGTCCCTGATCCTACAATCAATGTCGCTTCACCGTTATGTTCGACAACAGTTCGCAAATCCATCAAATCAAGATTCATCTTGCCCACCTTAGTAAGAGTCGTCACCAAACCCTCCACCAGATCCTGTATCCATCCCGATCCCTGTTGCCAATCTGCACCTCGGGCTCGGGCATACCATGCCAATCTCTCCATGCTTACGCGTATGCATACATGAGATTGTTTTTCGAGCGCGGGAAGAGCCGCGCTCGCGATTGCGCTTCGTAATGGTTGTTCGGCGAAAGGCAATCCAGCGACACTTAGAACCAAGCAGTTTCTCGCTCTAGCAAGACGTGCCAACTCATTCGCTGCTCCCGACCCAGTACCTCCACCAAGTCCCGTCATGATGAAGATCAATTCTGCCTTTTCGAGGAGTGGATCGAGGGCGCCGAGTCCCTCGGTTAATCTGTGTGCTGCGAGGTTCGGTAGAGCTGCCGCACCACTTCCATCCCCTACCGCATCGAGGTGCAGACAATGCGCTTGACCCGACCCTCGAAAAGAGGACTCGTCTGCATCGATCAAGAGTAAGTCAGCGAGGCCATCGCACTCACTGTGGGCAGCATCCGCCCAGGTACATCCTAGCCCACCGACTCCTGCGATGAGTATCGCCCCCTCGTGCACGACATGAGGTGCCCACAGGCGCGCCTTGAAATTGCGGGTCAATACAACCCGGATACATGCGTCATTAAGGGGCCAATCAGGTTACGGATTCTCAAAAAAAACAAGAGCAGAATAGCCTCAATCATAGGTGAGATAGCGCTGATAGCGACGCCTTTCATCACGTGCCCAAGCATTGTCGGGCTCAATCTCAAGCACCTTCTCATAATACTCTACAGCCTTCTCGAAATCCGACAGATATCTGCCATTCATATGTGCTAGATTATTCAATACCGGAACGCACTTCGAATCTTCCTCAAGCAGACGAAGAAGAATCTCCTCAGCCCCTGTGATATCCATCTTCTCCATTTTCTCTTCCGCCTCGTCCAGACTCGAAATCTGCGAGTCACTAAGACGGTAGACATTCTTCCAACTCGGACCCGCCATCGATCCCTCGAGAGCGTTGATTCGTTTGAGGTTTCGCAGGTTCCGAACGCGGCGGCTGAAGGAGGTCATAGAGAGGGACCCCGTAGGGGTCAAACTGAAACCTTGATATCCCGAAGGCGGCTGGATTGCTTCGTCAATAGAGGTCATAGGATGAAGACACATCGAATGTCCTCACACCGGCTGCTGGTTCTTGCCTGCTTCGCGCTTCTTCTAGCGGGTTCAACTCAAGGTTATTCCAATGGTATTGGTGGCGACGAGGATGGCGAGGGAGACGTCGCACTAGCAGGTTGCACATGCCACGCTGAACTCCCAGATAACTCAGTCACCGTAATCCTCGACGGATTACCTTACCATTATTCTGCAGGAACAACCTACACTCTCAAGATTCAATTGATTGGTGGACCCACTATTGATACAGAATCTAACACAGGCGGCTTCTCCATGCGCATTAGTTCAGGTTCACTCGCCGGAGCAGAAGGATACGAGAACCTAGTCCAAAATTGGGAAGACGACTCTACTAGCCTGACTCACACAGGCTCCGGTAGCGAGACTGCAGAACGCAGTTGGATGATTGTCTGGACCGCTCCTGAAGCCGGTAGCGGAGTAATCACTATCTGGCTCGCTGGCAACTCAGTTAATGGCGACGGGATCCCATCCGAACTCGACCGCTGGAATCGTCTGACGGTCTCGGTCGATGAAGGCGAAGACTCTGGCGAGACCCGGACTGTATTCAGCGGAAATGGTGAGATCGAACCGCCGGCGCCATCCGAGGCTCACGTCGACCTGCACGAGATGGGAGCTGCACTCCGAGCCCACTGGCTTGGCCTGCTCGGCTTTGGAGCGGTGATTCTTGTGATTCTATTCTGCGGACTCTTCTTGCGATACGGCTTCTCTCGCCATTACGTGGGTCGAAGCAACCTACTCAAACTGCGCATCAAACATCTTCGAAGAGGTGACCAACTGTGAAAGACGACATCGTCATGAAGCTTCTTCGCGAAGTCAAGACTGGTAAAGTCAGTATCGAAGATGCCCGCGAAGCATTGTCCGGCGTGGACCTAAGCGAGGAAAACTACGAGGCAGCGGTCGACCATGGCGTGTTCAATGACCCAGAGCCGGGTACAATCATCAGAGCTAGTATCTCCCCATCCGGCGAATCTTGGTTGGTATTCGTATTCGCGCTTTGGGGAATTCTATGGACTCTTTTTTGGGCTGGAACTCTCTCTTACGGTCTGTTCAAAAACTGGGACCAGCAGCTTCTTTCCTTCCATCTAGCAATGACTCTACTAACAGTAATTTTGATGGGAATCGTCTATCTGCGATTTGTTATGCCTGACGTAATTGTTGTCAAACACAGGCGAAACAAGTTCATCCCACCCAATGACACAGAAGGATGGAAACAATACGAGGTGTGATTCATGGCGAGAAGGTTCAGGCTACGTTCACTTCCAGGTGCCGATGACGAAGTTTCTGAATCAAACCCCGTCATCGATCGCCGTGAATTCATGCGTTATTCGTTCAACACTGCCGCCGGTGTCATCACCATGGCTAGTCTCGGTAGCATCGGCTTCGCGTCCTTATTGATGGGAACTGCCGACTCGTCCGGCGGCGACACTGCCGTTCGCTTCTGGGTGCCTTCAGGTGCTGAAGACTCTGTTTGGTATGGTGATAGGCACCTCGAGTCTATGTCATACTCCGCATTCGTCAATGCCGCCGCTGACAGCCCGACCGGAATGGTCGGCGCTCAGGGAGTTTGGTCTGGTCTTCCGGTCAATGTGATGTATGTACCTCATACCGAGAACTCAACGACTCCAATCGCTACCGATAAGCCTCGCTTCCAATTCATGGACGGATATACTGAGAGCGGGAAATACATTGGTAGCGGCTACGAACTTGAAGAAGACCCCGCGCTTGCTCCGCTCTCAATTCACGACAATCTTGTTGTCATCTTCTCGCGTTGTACTCACCTATGCTGTATTCCGGGCTGGCAATTGGTTCAGAATGATTTCACAAATAATCAATGGACTCCCGGCGCGGTCGATGCTGGTGGCAACAAATTGTTCTGTATCTGCCACTCAAGTCGCTTTGATCCGACTGCGATTGAAAAGAATCGAAACAGAAACCGTTCGACTGGAGCGGAGTTCGATTATATCGGCATCCGCCGAACAGGTGGTCCAGCTCCTGTCGGTCTCCCTCTCATCCCGTGGGTCATCACGGGCGACACTATTGAAGCCCTCCCGGACTTCAAAGACTGGTACACATATTGCGACTGAGGTGAGATGATGCTACAATTCTGGTTCCTTTGGCTCTTCATCGCCCTCATCGTTGTGCTCGTAGCATTCACTCTGCGTAAAGAGCGCGATGATATGCCTCGCAAGGACATCCTTCGTGCTGTCGAGACCAGCGCGGGAAGCATGGGGTTGGCTGAGAAAGCCTTCCTCTGGGCATTCTCCTGGCTTGATACTCGCTTCCGCATCCAAGATTACTGGGGGATGAGTCGGGATGCGTATTACAGCGTGCACCGTCAAATGCCTCTGACGCACGCTGAGAAATACAAACTTCGAATCATTTGGTATTGGTA
>DUJH01000021.1:57752-77848 GCA_013329905.1 Candidatus Thalassarchaeaceae archaeon
CTCGGACTCTATTACGTGCCGGGAGGAGAAGGCGACCCAACCCCTGCTTACTCATCGATGGAATTCATCATGGTTCAGCTTCCATTCGGCTACATCATCCGCTCAATTCATCATTGGGCGACGCACTTCATGGTGGCTGCTGTGTTTCTTCATATGTGTCGCGTTTATTTCACTGGCGCATACCGAAACCCACGCGAGCTCAACTGGCTCATCGGCGTTGCCTTGATGTTCTTCACCATCTTCTTCGGCTACTCTGGCTACCTACTCCCTTGGGACAGCTTGGCTTTCGGCGCTGCAACAATTGGAATCAACATGGCAAACTCGACCCCCCTCATCGGAGGGTGGGTCGCAACCGCGATGTTCGCAGGAACATCGCTCTCGGGCCAGACGGTCACGCGCATGTATTTCCTGCACGTGTTCATCCTACCTGTCGTTGTCACTGCGCTCATTCTGGCACATTTGTTCATCGTCTGGGTTCAAGGTATTGCGGAGCCGCATTGATAGAGGGTGTTTGACATGGGTATGATCGATAGATTCGGACGCATCGCGGACACATATGTTCGTGAGAAAAGCAGTCTCCTCGAAGCTGAGCAAGAGCGTAAGCGAGTCCATATGGGTCATGCTTTCTGGCCTACTGAGGTCCTGCGAGATTCGATTATCCTAGCAGCGATGATGATGGTTCTGGCATTTTATTGCTGGTTGATTCCCCCGCCGCTGCACAGCGCAGCGGACCCTTTTGCTCAGGCTGGCTTCGTATTCCCTGACTGGTATGTTCTGTTCTCATACGGATATCTACGATGGGGTGAATATCTACCACAATTCGTGATTCCTGCCGGCCCAATCGGTGAGTTCCTTGGATCCCCTGTGATTTCATGGAACGCTGCTTGGTGGGGCGCCTTCCTGACCGGTATTCCAGTCGGTATCCTCGCACTTCCACCTTTCCTTGGGGGCCGTGAGAAGCGCCCAGCCGAGGATCCTTGGTTCGCGACCGCTGGTGCGGTCTATCTCGCACACGTGTGGTTCATCTCGGTCTTCTCAATCAATATCTTCCTTGAATTATATTCCAAAGACCGCACCGATTACTGTTGGGCGAATTCGCATCATGTCTTCGATTGTGGTAGGCAGGCACCTTGGACGGCTGAGGTGTTCAATGCGGTGCCGTGGATTCTCACTGGAATTTTCATCTTCGCCGTGTTGTATTTCGGTGTAAGATGGTTCCTCGTCAATTCAATCGGTGCTAGATTGACGCCGAATATGGGCAAGCAAGTAGCAATCGCCTCTATCATCCTAGCCGTATTTATCTCCGCAGTTACCTGGCCAATTTACGAAGGAGGCTTCTGGGATTACGGCGGACTTGGCGCGATGGACGATGTAGAGGAGTTGGATACAATGCGCGGCCAACCCGCCGACACACTCGTCTACTATGGTAAAGGGGACGATTGGGATAATTGGGGCGACGAGTGCCTTACTTTCTCAGATTCTTCTGAGCTCGGAGTCTGGTCAAGTTTAGACGAAGACGAAGACCACGCCAAATGGTGCGTCATCCCTGCGGAACATTGGACGAATTGGAGGGTCTTCCAGCCGACTCAGAGCACCCTCATCGACTTCGAGGGAGTCAATGGGCATGACGATATCGAAAGTGGTCGCAACGCTGCTGGCGGCTCATTCGAATACGATGGTAATGTAGACTCGACAAGTATCGAACATTCGTGGACTGATGTCATGCACATCGAAGACATTGGTTTGTCAAGCGTCTTCGTCGATGTCGGTTGCAACTTCCGTACGACTATGCGCGGCGCTGGCAGCCACACTCAGGATCTCAGTATCAGCAATGACGCGGGAACGGTTCTGTGGTCTGCAGATGGCGAATGTGGTAGCACCACTCTAAAACTCGCACCAGGCAATTACAATCTCGAATACAGCATCTCTTCGAGCGATGTCAACGAGACCGTGACAATGATCACCGACTTCTCGGCTAAAGCCTTCCAACCACTCCTACTCGACGCGGATGGAGCAGCCGCAAACCGTGCTGACCTACCTGCCGGAACTGACCTCGAGACGATGAGCCTTGAGAATCCAACCTTCCAGAAGAATCCGAAGAGCCTTGATGCCAAGTTGATCTACTCAATGTTCGTCCCGTGCCTTGGAATCGGTGCCATCGTCTTCATGCTGATGCGCAGTATGGCACGCGGCTACGAATGGGAAATGAACAAGTGCTACGGCTGTGACCTTTGTGATGACGCTTGTCCAGTTCGCCTCTTCAACGCCGGAGACAAACTCAACATCATCTACAACACATGGAATAACGAAGATGACGGCGTTCCATTGTACTCTTGCCTGACCTGTACCGCTTGCACCAACGCCTGCCCGCAATTGGTCGATTATGACTCATACGTCGATATTCGCCGTAACCTGATTGTCGGCGGCCCGCCGGCCGCCGAAATCCCCCACTCAATCCTCCAAGCAGTATTGGCCGCAGAGGCGGAGGAAGACGCGGACTCAGCATTCATTCCAATTGATGAGTACCCAATCGACTCAAGCGTGGGCTACTACCCAGGCTGCGTCGATTACATCGACCAAGAGATGATCTTCAGCCATGTCAATGAGGGAGAAATGAACCTCGGAGAAACGACGACTGCCGCATTCACTATCTTCGATGAGATGGGGAAGGATGTCACTTACCTCGGTCGAGACTTCCTAAAGTGCTGTGGGCACGATCAGAAGTGGCAAGGAATGACGGAAGTCTTCGAGAAGCTCAAGGCCTACAATCAGAAGAAACTGGGAGACAGCGGAATCGATACCCTAGTCACATCGTGCGCAGAGTGCTTCCGCACCTTTGCAATGGATTACGAACTCGAGGACATGAAGGTCATGCACACGACCGAATATCTCATCGAGAATGGCTTCGACATGGATCTCGCTACCCCCGAGGATATCACTGTCACCTACCACGACCCCTGCCGACTGGGCCGTCAGATGAATATCTACGAAGAGCCGCGCAACCTCGTTCGCGCGATTGATGGTGTGGAACTGGTCGAGATGGAACACACCGGCGAGGATGCCCTTTGCTGCGGTGTATCTAGCATGATGTCTTGTAACGAGAACAGCAGGGCTCTGCGCCTAGAGCGCTTCGACGAAGTAAAGGCGACAGGTGCTGAAATTATGCTCACAAGTTGCCCGAAGTGCGTCAGTCACTTCGAGTGCCTCAAGTTCGAAGGTGACCCAAGACACGACTTCGAGATCCTTGACGTCGTCTCCTTCCTAGCGCGGCAAATCGACGCAAAGCGCCAGTGAGAGTCTAGAACCCTTGATTGGGGAGTCAGGAAATCTGACTGGCGGCGACCGCAGCCTTGAGAAGTCAGAGCCGGCAGCATCGATTCGGATGACTGATATCCCCGACCTCGCTGCTCGCCGAGCGAGCGAACAACGTCGCATTCGCATGATGATGAATGCAATGCGCGCAGAGGAGAGAGCGAAACTGAAGGGCGGAGAAGATGCAGTAGCGTGGGTGAAGGAGGAGTTATGCATTGGTTGTGACCAATGTATGATAGTCTGCGATGACGATGCGATTGAACTCTTCGACACCCCTTTAGCAAGTCCCATCATGAACGTCGACGTCAACCGTAAAGCACGCGTACTGCGCGACCCCTGCACCGGTTGCAAACTCTGCGTCCTTGCTTGCCCCACAGACGCGATATTAATGATCGATAGGTGATCAAATGGAGAAAGAAGACCCTGTGAGATTTGGCGCTGAATTCGGGCCAAAGAGAACCGAAAATTCGACAGGAGTTTCTCTTGGAACCTTCAAGAATTTGGTATGGGTTTCCAATCTTGGCGGGCTTCTTCTTGTAGCGATTGGGCTTGAATTGATTATGGTTCAACAGCAATTCTACCTCGGGGTTGCTGCGATTGTCGGTGGAGTTGCTGTTGCTCTTTTCCCTTCGAATTACGAGATTGTCGGGATGGAAGCAATTCAGGGCGGAAATGACCCCGCTGAAATTGACGAAAATTCGTCAGCGGACGATGAATCCTAAGCTGAGTTTTTCCGACCGCGGGCGATAAGGTCAAGGGCTCTGAATTCTAGATTGGAAATATGGTCCGAGATTGGGTAGAGACACCGATCGGCGCGATTCACTTCGAAGCTACAGATACTGGATTGTCTAAAGTCGGATGGGGCGAGGTGCGGCGGAGTGAGGTCTCAAATGAGCACCTCGATGCGGCGAAGAATTGGACTCTAGAATACTTCGCCGGGTCAAATGCACCATTCCCTCGACTCGACGAATCCAATCTAACTCCCTTCCAAACACAGGTACTGCGCTCTCTTGTTCGTGAAGCGGGATTCGGCAAAACAGTGTCTTATGCTGGGTTGGCCGCAGGAGCGGGGCATCCTGGAGCGAGCAGGGCCGTTGGATCGGTAATGGCGATGAATCCCTGGCCCCTGCTCGTGCCGTGCCACCGTGTGGTTCGAAGCGACCGCGTCATCGGAAATTACAGTGGAGAAGGTGGTCCAGCGACAAAGATTCGCCTTCTTCTTCATGAAGGTCAGAAATTCGACAATGCTGGACGCATCGCCAATTAATGTAGCAGATGCGAAGGCAGCATCACCAATATGCGATGAAGATCGCAAAGGAGGCCACAGAAGCAAGAGTCCAGATGAATATGTAGAAATTCTGGGAGATTGGGGAGGCGATGATGCCTCCGGTTTCCTCTGACTCAGCCATCTGTATCGAACCTTCGAGACGAAATCGGGTTGTAAATGTGACTGCCTAACACATGTGCGTGAGGCAAGCTATTGCTCCCTCACATAAGTGGATGTAGCAATAGTAGCGCAATCAATGGGAAGAGAATCATAGTAGCATTATCGTCTATCCAACTCACTCGGGGAACCTCGCCAGCGACGGTTAGCGGAGCGAGGAGAACAGCGACTAGAAATGGCGTTGAGAAGAGTGCCACGCTACCCATCCAAATCGTGTAAGAGACTGCCAAACCAACGAGGACTGCCGATTGCATGCCCATCTTGGCTCGCTTTACCTCGCCCATGATTGGATCGACGAATGTTAAACCGCAGATGATGGGTATCGTGTACTTCCCTGCCTCGAGACCCTCACCCTCTTGGGGTGCAAGAATCAGAGTCAGACATACTGCTACTGCACCCCAGGCTAGCGCGCTGACTTGCTTTGCTTCGTATTCGCGCTGGCCGATGATGATGATTCCGAACTTGATGCGGATTACTTCGATAACGATGAAAAATACTGCAACCGCGATGACGAAATCGCTCGGAGTCATCGACACCTTTCCGGCGATGGAGTCGCCCCAGAGATGGTAAGCGAAGGGGATGACGCACATTCCAACATGTGTTAATCGCCGAAACCAATGGCCACCGGCGCCACCGACCGAATGTTCTGCATGATCGATGTCGACTGGGATGGCATCCATTGACTCAAACCCCCTTCCTGATTTGTTCGACCGCTTGAGACAGCGTCATGCTTCCGGTCTCAAGCGCGGCGAGAGTGGATTCGATATTTGGTGAAGAGAGGAGAGTTGAATCCCACGCTGAGATTAGGCGCTCTCGCACGCGTAGACTCTCTCGTCCTTTGGTAGTCGTGGTGTGTGAGAGGGCTTCGATTATCTCTTCGACACCATCGCCTGAATGAGCTGAAACTAGCAATACCTCGGGCGTGTTCTCATCGGCTCCAACCGAGAGAGCTGTTCTAACCGCGTTTGCGGCCCGCTCAGCGTCTGGAAGATCGGACTTATTGATGGCTATGAGGTCAGCAAGTTCCATGATTCCGGCCTTCTCGGCTTGGATGATATCTCCACGGTCGGGGCCGTCGACGAGGAGGATTCTGTCAGCGAAGGCAACGACCCGAATTTCCGCTTGACCCGCGCCGACCGTCTCGATGACGATGTTCTGCCAGCCACAAGCTGCGAGTACATCGACCATCGGCGTCAAACAATCCATCAGACCCCCTGGGTGATTACGGGTAGCCAACGAACGGACATAGACGAGATCGGATGAATCGGCATTGCTCATCCTCATTCGGTCTCCAAGGAGAGCTCCGCCGCTCCGAGGAGAAGAGGGGTCAACTGCAAGCACAGCAATCGATTCACCTCTCTCAGTCCAGACATCGATCATCCGTCCGATGAGTGAGGACTTGCCAACACCGGGTGGTCCAGTTATCCCGAGTGATGTGCCAGAGCCACCTTCGACAGGGGATTCTCCACCTTCCTCGATATGACTGAGTAGCCTTGAGAGTGAACGTCGATCGCCCGAGCGAGCCTGTTCGAGGAGTTCTGCGGCATCGCTCACCAATGCCACCCTGCCTCTTCACCAACTCCCCTAGGCTCGCCCGCTTCAGCTCGCTGTTCGAGAGTTACCAAAAACTCGAGAATCTCCGATGTTGTTGTCCCTGGGCCGAATACCGCCCTAACCCCGTCCTCGTACAACACGGACCTATCTTGTTCGGGAATAATTCCGCCTGCGAAGACTACTACGTCGCCCATGCCAGCTTCTCGTAAGCCCTCACATACGCGTGGAATCAGAACAGCATGGGCACCAGAAAGTGATGACAGTCCGACCGCCGCAGCATCCTCATCCATGACTATACGCACAATCTCAGCCGGAGTGCGGCGCAATCCTGTGTAGATCACCTCGTGGCCCCCGTCTCTGAGAGCTCTGGCGATGACCTTGGCACCCCTGTCATGCCCGTCGAGTCCGGGTTTGGCTACTACTATCCGCATGTTACGGCCGATTGACGCACTCCTCTGATGGCCTTCAAGCAACCGATTGCGGTATTCGTCGTAGTGGCGTCTGATGAGGAATGCTCATGGGCGGCTTAGCCGCGTTGCGTAGCATACCATGTCTGGTGTGAACGAGCGTATCGATGACTTGCGTCGTCGCAAGGCGCAGGCTGAGGCTGGCGGCGGCCAGAAGAGGATCGCTGCTCAGCATGCGCGCGGAAAGATGACCGCGCGCGAAAGAATCGAACAATTGCTCGACGAGGATTCCTTTGTTGAGGTCGACGGACTTGTCGAGCACCGATGCAGAGATTTCGATATGGACCGCAATGTGATTCCCGGCGATGGAGTGGTTTGTGGCCACGGAACTATCGACGGCCGCACCGTTTACTGCTTCGCCCAAGATTTCACCGTTTACGGCGGTTCGTTGGGCGAAATGCACGGTCTGAAGATCTGCAAGATTCTCGACATGGCATTGAAGACTGGCGCTCCAGTAATCGGTCTCAACGATAGCGGTGGAGCCCGAATCCAAGAAGGAGTTGCTAGTCTAGGCTCTTATGCTGAGATTTTCTTCCGTAATGTACGTGCAAGCGGAGTCATTCCACAAATCTCTGTGATAATGGGCCCTTGCGCTGGTGGAGCGGTCTATTCACCAGCAATAACCGACTTCGTTGTAATGGTTGATCAAACTGCTCATATGTTCATCACTGGGCCAGAAGTCATCAAGACGGTGACTAATGAAGACGTCACTTTCGAAGACCTCGGTGGAGCAGCAACCCACGCAACTCGATCGGGTGTGACTCATTTTACCGCAGAGGATGACGACGATGCTCTCGAATTGGTTCGAGAGCTCTTCGGCATGCTGCCGCTAAACAATCTCGAGAAGCCTCCTACAAAACCAACCGCAGATCCACACGACC
The DNA here is from genome assembly GCA_013329905.1 of Candidatus Thalassarchaeaceae archaeon. GTDB lineage: Archaea > Thermoplasmatota > Poseidoniia > Poseidoniales > Thalassarchaeaceae > MGIIb-O1 > MGIIb-O1 sp8684u. Next base: position 65,411 of record DUJH01000021.1, read on the forward strand.
GAGAGTGCGAGGCTCTCGATGACCTGATTCCCGATGATTCCACAACTCCTTACGACATCGTCGACGCAATAGAAGCAACCCTCGACGATGGCGCCTTCCTTGAGGTCCAAGCCGACTTCGCTGGAAACATCGTCGTCGGCTTCGGACGGCTTGGTGGACACACAATAGGTGTCGTCGCCAACCAACCAAAGGTTCTGGCAGGCTGCCTCGACATCGATGCATCTGTGAAGGCAGCCCGATTCGTCCGCTTCTGCGACGCTTTCAACATACCACTTCTGACTTTCGTCGATGTTCCCGGCTTCCTCCCTGGAGCAAGTCAGGAATGGGGCGGAATTATCCGCCACGGGGCAAAACTGCTCTACGCCTACGCCGAAGCCACTGTACCAAAACTCACTGTAATTACTCGAAAAGCGTACGGCGGAGCTTACGATGTGATGAGCAGTAAACACATTCGGGGCGACTACAACATCGCTTGGCCGACCGCTCAACTCGCAGTTATGGGTGCAGAAGGTGCCGTTCAGATCATCCATCGTCGGAGAATTGGCGCCTCAGGCGACCCCGAAGGGGAGCGTAAGCGACTGATTGACGATTACCAAGAAACCTTCGCGAATCCATACCGAGCAGCCTCTCTAGGATATCTCGATGATGTTATCCAACCCCGTGAAACCAGAGCGAGACTGATCAGGGCTCTGGGTGCCCTCCTCGAGAAGGAAGAGATACGCCCAGCGCGTAAACACGGCAATATCCCACTATGAGGTTGGATTGATGGCTCGAAAGAAGGATAAACTCCGCGCTGCGGCAATTCTTGCAGTTCTGCTTGAAGAATCAGAAGGGCAAGCCTTGACTCCGGCCAAGGGCAGAGAAGGGGGAGAGGCTTGGTCGCGCGACCATCGACGTTCGCTGATTGGTCGCAGAAACCTGTTCCGCGCACGCACGCGTAGGAGCACCCCGAGGTGATTTCATGCCAAAGCGGAAGGTGAAAGTCGATGGTGAAGAGTTCGAGGTCGAACTCGAGAAGGAAGACGGTGTATGGAACGTCACCGTCCAGGGCAAACAATTCCAGATAGAAATCGAAGGAGGGGGCGCTGCCGAGCAAGGTGCCAAAAAACGCAAGCGAGGGGGGCGAGGGAAAAGGTCTGGAACTATCTCATCAACGATTCCTGGCAAGATTGTTTCAATTGCAATCAGCGAGGGTCAGCAAGTCTCTGAAGGCGATGTTGTGATGATTCTTGAAGCTATGAAAATGCAAAATGAAATTCACGCGCCACTCTCTGGAACGGTCTCAGCAGTCAACTGCAAACCCGGCGATAGTGTCGAGGCGAATTCGCCTCTTGTGGTCATCACACCCGAAGAAGACAAAACTGATTGATTCCTGAGGTGAAATGATGGCGACCTGCGACTACCCCGAATGTGAGGTCGAAGGAGAGAAAATCAGCCGCCTTTCACCAGAAGGATTTCTCGTCGCGACTGGAAAGAAAGCCTATTCATTCCGTGAGGCGTATCGGCGATTTCACTACTGCACAGAGCATCACGACGAACTGATGACGAATGTATGGAATCGTGTTCGTTCTAAGGATGACAAAAAGGACGACCACGTTGCACCGACTGCAATCTGAGTTTGATTCGCTCGGCATGTTCATGAGTCTGCTTCGTGAGAGGGGCCTCGATGTCCAATGATTACGTGACCCATCTCGAATGTGCTTACACCGGTGAAGTGTTCGAAAAAGGCAAGGTCCACACACTATCCTCAGTGGGCAAACCACTGCTGGTCAGGTACGATCTCTCCCGGATACGGGAGGAGGTAAGTCGGGATTCAATCGCAGGGTCTAGCGAAGCCGGATTTTGGCGTTATTCGCCGTTATTACCGGTGAGTGATGCGGCGAATCGAGTTTCATTGGGTGAGGTTGTCACTCCAATCGTTTCCTTGAAACGGAGTGTTGAGCACCTTGGGATATCTGCGGGGAAGGTGCTCGTCAAGGATGAGTCGCGCTTGCCAACTGCTTCGTTCAAAGCGCGGGGATTGTGTCTTGCTGTTTCGATGGCAAAGGAATTTGGCTTGGAACATCTGGCTATTCCAACGAATGGGAATGCTGGGTCAGCGCTCGCAGCATACGCTGCTCGCGCTGGTATACGAACCACCGTACTATGCCCAGATAACACGCCGGTGATCAACACCTCTGAGACTCTTGCTCAGGGTGGCGACACCTATCTTGTGAATGGCTTGATAGGTGATTGCGGGAAAATTATCGGTGAAGGAAAAGATGAGCTTGGCTGGTTCGCCGTCTCGACTCTCAAGGAGCCTTATCGCATCGAGGGGAAGAAGACGATGGGACTGGAATTGGCCGAGCAACTCGGTTGGGAATTACCTGACGTCATCTTCTACCCGACCGGTGGTGGGACTGGATTGATAGGGATGTGGAAGGCTTTCCATGAATTGCTCGAACTTGGCTGGATTGATTGTGCGTTACCAAGAATGGTTGCAGTACAATCGACAGGTTGCGCGCCGATAGTCAAGGCTTGGCAGGAAGGAGTTGAACACGCCGAGTATTGGGAGGGCGCTGAAACTGAGGCGAGTGGGATTCGCGTTCCTGCCGCCATTGGTGATTTTCTGATTCTACGCGCTGTTCGGGAATCTCAGGGCTTTGCCATCGCTGTTTCTGATGAGGAATTGATGGACGCTCGCGATCGTATCGGTCGCAAGGACGGCTTGCTCCTCTGTCCCGAAGGTGCTGCCACTTTCGCAGCCTGGGAGCAGGCACTTGAGCAAGGCCTCGTCTCGAAAGATGATAGCGTGGTCCTGTTCAACACGGCGACTGGACTGAAGTATCCAATGCCAGAAGTCACCGAGCGCATCGATAAGGATGCTCCATTCGATGCAAGCCTATTCGCATGACTAAGAATCAGATGAGTCCTAGTGCGTCTTCGATGCGATTCAACTCAGGGCCTGTAGATCCTGAACCTACGAGTGCGTGTGAATCGCTTGCGACGCATCCGGCACCGACGTAAGGTGAGCCGAAGCAGACGGTGCCGACCATCACAGGAACCTGCATCACCGCTGCGATCTTCTCGGCCTCCTCGGCGGAGATATCTGGATGGGCGAGGATACCGTGATTGTTAGCGACTGTTAGAGAACCCACAGTCTCCTGACCGGCTATTTTCGAGCGGACCGCGTCGACCTTGAGCACTTCACCAATCATCTCGGCTCCAGGGCCAGGAATGACTGGGCTGACAATAGCGCCGTGCTCATTGCAACTCAGGAGATTACCAGCGGCGTTAACACCACTCTCAAGCACGACGAGGTCACCGAAGCTACTCAACTCATCAAGATCAGACTCGGTCGCGATATCAGCGACTGCGAGCCCTCTCGAATTGCCTCGAACCAATGATCCGAGCAGAGCTGAACCTCCAATAAGACAAGGATACATCTCCATTTCGAAGGCGGCAGCCAACTCGTCAACTGCCGGTTTATCAAGCGAAGACGGATGGAATAGAACATCGCCAACGACGCTTAGATAGACGCCGACTTGGGCGTGTCCGAGTATGTCTCCGGTCGATATTCCCATTCAATCACCTGCGTCTCTCAATAGGGATGGCTTAGCCAATAGTGAATGAAGTTTGATGCGGGGAGGGTGAAAGAGAGTGGCACAGCGACGCAAGTTCCCGTGGGCTCTCGCACCACAGTACAGAATACGACGCAGGAGGACTTGACTTCCGGGTTCGATATGGGACCGGGTATTACCCCTCCGCTTTGGCCGTGCACAACTCTCTTTCGAATGTGTTTGGTGATAGAATCGAAATGCCTATTGGACAGAGGCCCACAAAAATATGGTGTGGGCAAGTAGAAAGATGAATGCTCGGGGGGTTAGTGCAGCTGGGCTGAATACCTCGGCGAACCTCGGTACTTACACCCGCTGTCTATCAAACTCGTCTTCTACGAGTCCCCTGAGATGCCTCGTCTTTCGGATGACTTCGAGCTTAGATGCTTTCAGCTCTTATCCACTGGAGCGTGGCTACCCAGCATTGCCTTGCCAGACAACTGGTAAACTAGTGGCTCCGAGCCCTCGTTCCTCTCGTACTAAAGGGCCCTTCCGATCAGGCATCTTACACGCTTCAACCACAAAGCAACAAACCTGTCTCACGACGGTCTAAACCCATCTCACGATCCCCTTTAATGGGCGAACAACCCCACCCTTCCCAGCTGCTGCACCAGGAGGTTGGGAAGAGACGACATCGAAGTAGCAAGCCACCAGGTCGATATGTGCTCTTGCTGGTGACAACTCAATTATCCCCGAGGTAACTTTTCTGTTATCAATGACCCCCAGAAATGAGGTACATTGGTTCGTTAGGCCGTGCTTTCGCATCTTCAATCGTTATTGGTCCGATTCAAGTCAAGCCAGCTTTTCCCCTTACAGTTAACGGTGGAGACTGAACCACCTAAGCTGACCTTTGGGCACGCTTGTTATATTTTCGAGCGCGTGGCGCCCCACCCAAACTGCCCACCAAGCGGTGTTCTCATGAAGAGTGAGTACAATTACACTCCAAGGACGGTGTCTCTATGTGTGACTACTCACGGGACTGGCGTCCCGTGGATCAAAATCTCCCGTCTACTCAGCACGTGAAGTGCGATTGTACAACGCCAGGCTGCAGTAAAGCTCTACGGGGTCTTCGCTTGCAGGTTGAAGGTACTGGACTGTGCGCCAGTAATGTCAATTTCGCCGGACGTACCGCGGAGACAGTAGGACTCTCGTTGGGCCATTCATGCAAGTCGCCAATTAAGCGACAAGGTATTACGCTACCTTAAGAGGGTCATAGTTACCCCCGCTGTTTACCGGTCCTTCGTTAGGTTGAAACCCAATTTCAGATACCGGCACTGAGCAGGATTCACCGACTATACACATCCTTTCGAACTAGCAGTCGGCTATGTTTTTATTAAACAGTCGGAGTCCTCTAGTCACTGCGACCAGCTCTTCTCAGAGCTGGCACCCCTTCTCCCGAAGTTACGGGGCGATTTTGCCGAGTTCCTTCGCGGTACTTTACCCGTCACACCTTAGGCTACTCACCTTGGGTACCTGTGTCAGTTCTCGGTACGGTCATCTCTGGCGGTTTTTCATGGGACCAAGGCCTCATCCGTCTTTCGCTCACGTCTTCTCGATCTTCTCACCGTGACGGTTCTCCGATCGATTATAGAACGCTTCGACACTCCATGACAGAAGTGCACGAACTAGCCCTAGCCGTTACCATATATTGCCAAAGAGGCTTACGAATATTAACGCAATTCCCTTTCGATCAAGTCGGTTAAGATTGACCTTAGGACCGGCTAACCCTCGGCTGAAAATCATTGCCGAGGAACCCTTACCCTTTCGGTGGTATGGATTCTCACCATACTATGCTGCTACTCTTCCCTAGATTCTCATATGTACACGGTCCACGAGACCTTACGACCTCGCTTCTACCCGAGCACATCGCCGCGCTACCTCATCTTCTTTCGAAGGATCAGTGTATCGGTGACCAGTTTGAGCCCCGTCCATTTTCCGGGCCCGCAAGCTTGACCAGTGATCTGTTACGAACTCTTTCAAGGATGGCTGCTTCTAAGCCCACCTTCTGGTTGTCTTCGACCACGGACGCCGTTTCAGATTAACACTTAACTGGTACTTTGGGACCTTAACACTGAGCTGGTTTATTCACCTTTCGTCACGGTAGCTTACCCACCGTGGCTCACTCCCCGTTTCTACGGCGATAACAACTTCGGAGTTTGACAGCGTACCGAGGAATTGCTCCCCCTAAATACCCAATCAGTGCTCTACATCGTCATCTACCTCAACGGAGATCTACCTACGAGTAGTCTCGCGCGGAACCTGCTATTGCCCATCTCGATTGGACTTTCACCCCTATACCCAGCTCTTCCGAGCGATTTGCAGATCAGCAACGGTTCGATCCTCCACCCAGCTTTCACCGGGCTTCAATCTGGCCAGGAATAGATCGACGGGCTTCAGGTCTCCCACCATTGACTTCGGACGAGCACATCCCGTCCCTGACCGCCTAAGCGGCTGCGGACTTGTCGGTTTCCCTTCGGCTTCGCAGTTCAACTGCTTAACCTCGCCAATGATCAGAACTCCCAGGGGCATTTTTCGAAACGCACGAATACACGCTGCTCATATCTTCGCTTTCACGCATATTCAGCCTGTTCCCGACTGGTTTCAGGTTCTTTTCACATCCCGCTAAGGATACTTTTCAGCTTTCGATCACTCTACTTGTCAACTATCGGTCTAGAGTAGTATTTAGGATTGGAGGTTTCTGCCCCCCATATTCACGAGCGATATCCAACGCACGCTACTCAGGAATCAGTCACATAACCATATCATTTGCATGTACGGGGCTTTCACCCTCTGTGGCACGCCGTTCCAGGCGATTTCCATTTCCATGATTTAGGCTGAGACAGTCCATACCCCACATCTCTCCAAGGTTTCCCAAGGAGATTCGGTTTGTCCAATTCCGTGTTCATTCGCCACTACTTACGGAATCTCGTTTGATTTCTTTTCCTCCCCCTACTGAGATGCTTCAGTTCGGGGGGTTCCCTTTCCTTTGATAGGAATGGCGCATAGCGCCAGGAGGTCCTATTCGGCAATTCGCGGATCCATGAGATTCATGCCTCTCCCCGCGACTTATCGCAGCTTGTCACGACCTTCTTCGGCTCTCTAGCCGAGCCATCCCCCAGTCGGGTTGTAGCATTTTTATTTCTACATACCCACTATTTTTACTATTTTTGTGAGGACTGAACACATGTTCAGTCGTCTCCTCTGGTGTCCAGGCATATCGATTCTATCTGGTCTCTCAGAACACTCCGTCTCCCCGCGGGGCGGAGCGTCCTCGACCACTTCCCCCTGTATGTGCCCATACAAGGGTGCACCAAAAGCAGGCGTGCGACCTACCTTCCGTATATGAACTACGCGGGTCGCCCGAGGTGGGTCGAGAACGCAGTATTGAGAGCCGGATTTGGTTAATCGATAGGAGTATGATGCATATGGTCTATTCCATAGGGCAATTCTAGGGATGGATTCCGGCTCTCCACAGGTGCCTTTTCTCCGGAATCCTGTACGTTTTCCGATGGTGCGTCATCTAGGCCGAAGAGTAACAGTCTAGAATTAGGTTCGATCAAGGAGTCTTCCTCCGCTTCGGTTTCCAGAAATGCGGCGCTAGAGGCATCTGGGGCGTCCTCGATTCCGAAGAGTAGGTTGGGACGCGAAGGGGAGTTGTCAGCCTCCTGGACGCTCTGAGGGGATGATTCTGGGGCGTCCTCGATTCCGAAGGGTAGATGATTCAACTCTTCACTCGGTGTATCCTCTCCGAGTCCGAATGGAATACCCACTTCTGGAGTCGCAGTGGGAGACAACTCTGGTCGTCCGTCATCCTGAACAGCGCTACCGCATAGTGGACAGTTTCCCGCCGTGCTGAGCACCATGTGGCACACCGGACAAGCAAGCATGCCCCTTGCCCTAGTCATCATCGCTTGATGCTGTCGCAGCCATGTACAGCCAGCCGTTAGTTAGGCTGGCTCACCACCCACTGTGTCGTGGGTGAATCACGTGGTGCATTCAACGGTCAGAGCGAATGATTGAACTCATTTAGGAGGAATACAAAGTTCCGTGGAATATAATCATGAAAATCGTCGCCACGATACAAGTGAGGAACATAACAGGTAATCCAGCTCGTATCCATTCCTTGGTGGTGATTGGATATGGGCCGCGCTCGCTGATAGCCACAGCCATCACATTCGCACTAGATCCGATAGGAGTTGCATTACCACCGAAACCAGCACCCATCGCGAGTGCCCAGAAGAGTGGAGCAGCGGAAATTGGATTTCCGGTGGCCTCGCTCGCCTCAGTGATGCTAACGATGACCGGTATCATCGCCGCAGTGAATGGTATGTTGTCAATCAGAGCGCTAGCGAAAGCCGACACCCAGATGATGGCGACGGCGAGAAGAACCTCGTCGGAGCCGAAGTTTTCGAAAATCCAATTCGCCAATTTTTCAAGATAGCCCACATCACCGACTGCGCCGACCAATAGGAATAGGCCGGCGAAGAACAACAATGCTTGCCATTCGACCTTGTCGACGACGTCGTTGATGAAACCCTCGCGCAATGCCTCTTCATGTGGGCGTGCTGCAATCAGAGCAAATCCAGCACCACCCATAGCGATGGCATGAATCTCGACATCTAGGTGCAGGAACTCCTTGGCGGAGAACATCACAACGGTTAGACCGAGTATAACCAAAGTCGAGGTCATCAGCCTCTTGTCTGAGATTGCGTCCCACTCGTCCTCTTCCATTAGCAGGTCAACGTGTGGTGGCTTCTGTGAGGACCATTCTCGGTAATACCATCGGAAGTAACTCAAGGTAATAACCCAAGCGAGAAGGGTCATTATGCCAAGGCGGAATAGAAAGCCATTGAAGCCGAACGAGTCGGCAATCTCAGGCATTCCATGAGCCTGTGCGGCAATCATCACATTTGGCGGATCACCGACCATCGAAGCCACTCCACCAGTATCGGAGAGAATGGCTTCGGCCAGAAGTGGAGGTACTGGATTAATCTCCAACTTATTGCAGATTCTCAAGGTTACGGGTGCGATAATAATAATCGCAGTGACGTTGTCTATAACCAATGAGATCAGCGTTGTGAAAGTACCTAGAAGCACGATGAGTTTCCAAGGATCTCCGCCACTCATCTTTGAGGCCTTGATAGCAACATATTCGAAGAAACCACAGAGTTCGAGAATTGATGCAAAGATCATCATACCAAGCAGTAGCCCGATTACCTCGAACTCTATCCAACCAAGCATCGTGTGTTCTAGAGTGTATGTTTTGGTCAACTCACCAGCGCTATCGAAGACCTCGTGGAGGTGAAATACGCCGGTCGCATGACCGTAAAGAAGCATCAGAACGGAACCAAACCAGGCAGCGATTGTACGATGCACTACCTCAGACAAAATCAAGGCAAAAGAGAGAACGAAGATCGCGAGAACGACCTGGGCATCGGTAATCATTGACTCGCCGACCTTTGAGGTGTCTAAATAACTCACTATCAGAGAGGTCCGAAATTCACCGATGATTAGACCTCATTCTCCAGACCAGAAAACCGCTACATTCCCTCGCTGGAAAACCACTTGTGAATTGGTATTCTCCGCTATTGCTCCAAATAGCCCGAGACGCTCGTCGGATCCTTCGACAACACCTCTGTTCGCTTTGACCTTGACAAGGCCATGTTTGCTCAATTGATCCCGCATCTCTTGGACTAGAGAATCGGTCAAACCATTTCTGCCAATCCTGACCGAGATGATGAGATCGCGATTCATAGCCTGCTCCTTAATGCGCTTTGGAATCGACGACATCATTCACCCTCCACTGTGAGTTTCGTGCGGATGACTCTACCACAATCGAGGCAAGTCGTTATCCGCACTCGAGATTCAATTCTAACGCGAGCATTACGCCCAGGGACCAATGTCTGCTGGCAGGTTCTACAGATTTTGCTTCTGAGGTCAGCGGGTGCGCCGACACCGTGTCGTTTGGTGGTTCTCAGTAGGTCACGAGCGGCTGAGTCGCCGAGAGTTTGATTCGAGTGGTTTGAACTGTCAATTAACGAGGCTAGGTGATCGACGGCTTGCTCGGCCCTCTTTCGGCGAGAGGCGGCATCACGTCCCTTTCTACGACCTGCCATTAAATCACCTCAGAAGTTGGTTCTAACGGCGGCCTCGACAGAGGCGCCGACCTCTTCGATGGAAGCATTTCCATCGATGCTGATTAGCAAGCCACGCTCAGCATACCAATCCGCAAGTGGAGCCGTCTGAGCGTGATAAGCCTCAAGCCGGGCTCGAACAGTCTCCTCATTATCATCAGGACGCTGAATGAGCCTAGATTCAACCTCAGAGGGAGCCGGTTTGAAAGTTACATGATAGATCTCGTCAGTCTCGGGATCCATTCTGCGCCCGACAATTCGCTCGACTATTGCATCGTCAGGAACCTCGATCGAAATAACCGAAGTGACATTGGCTATCCGCTCAAGAGATTCGGCCTGAGGAATCGTTCGAGGAAAGCCATCGAATAGAACGCCAGAGTCAGCGTCATCCCCCTGCAATCGCTCCTCTATCAGGCCGATGATTACCTCATCGGGAACGAGCAGGCCGGCATCCATGAATTCCTTCGCAGCCATCCCCATAGGAGACCCTGCCTTGACGGCCGACCGAAGCATGTCTCCAGTGGATACCTGAGGCTTACCTGTGAGATTGACAATACGCCCCGCTTGGGTGCCTTTACCCGCTCCCGGTGGCCCGAAGAGGACTATCGATCCTGCCATCAGACAAGCCAGCCGTCTCGCGGTCTTAAGGCAGACCCTGAGTAAGTTCACTTGTTCTGCTCATGCCAGATATGGCCGTATGCGACCCACTGGTCCATGGTCCAACCATCTGGCAAGCCACTCGGTGGTAGAGGCATTGCACCGGGCGGAACGGGCGGCAGAGATAGCGTAGGCATGCTTGACGCCAGCACATTAGAAATCTCATCATCACTGACAGCCTTGCTCAGAACCTCTCCAGCTGAACTCGTCTCCAATGCCATCTCGCGGCGCTCGACCTTCGACCCAGAATGGAGAGCCGAACCCACCGGAATCAATTCTTCGTCCGGACTCATCGCCGATGCCGACTCGCGACGCATGCGAACTAGAGTTACACCAAGGCCCGCGAGGACGACGAGGAAGATTAGCGCAAGCGACCATTTTGGCAGACCCAATTGGACCATCAGACAACCGATACCGCTGCAAGAATCATCGCGTGCGCGAGAGATTTCTAACTCCAACTCTTCGTTGGTGATGGAATTCGATGAGGCGTCATCGGTCGAATTTGCCCAGAGGACGAAACTCGCGAGTCCCAGAGAGGCTGATGATGATGGAGTCGCTTTGACAGTGATCTCGATTGAACCACCCGCAGGAATCATCTCATCTAAGGCCGGATTGACAACAAAGTTCCAATGATCCAATGAACTAGCCTCGAATGTGAATCCCGAATCCGAATTTCCAAGATTCTCAACAAGAATCCTGAATGAGCCAGATGACCCAGAACTGATGTCGTTCAGAGTCATCTCTTCGGTAGTCATCACGACCCAGATCGACGGAACAATTTCGACTTCGAGTTCGAAAGTGTGAATCACCGTCTCCATCCCAGGAGTGACCGCCTCAACAATAACCGGAACCATTCCCTCAGAGAGACCTACAGGCAAGTTACCGGGCACGTCCAAACCAACGGTAACCAGAGCCTCCCGATTCATGTCGAGAGAGGTCGGAATAATCGATTGGAATCCACCGATCCAACCATGAGGGAGGCTCCCGATGCTCCAAGTCAGAGTCAGCGGCACATTGCCTGCGTTTCTGACCCATACATCGGCTGTACCTGTCTGTCCAAGAGATACTGTGATTTGAGAATTATCAGACGCCTCGAGGGAAGCAATTTCCTGTACGATGAATCGCGTTCCATTCACCACCATTTCGTCGCCAATCAGAGTTGTTCTCAGCGTTAGTGTATTGCGAGTATCCATCTCTGCGTTCATTGGAACCATCATCTGAAGCGTGATTGTTTCCGTGTCACCAGCCGGGATTGAAAAATCAAGTTCGCCAAGGGATTCCTCCTCACCCAGAATCAATTGTGCGGCCCATGTATTGAGTGAGGAACTGACTGTCATTATGAAATCCATCGGTACATTGCCATCGTTCGATACTAACACCGTCGTCGCAGAAAGTTCGCCATTCAAAACTGCCCTATCCTCTGCTAATGCCAAGGCTCCAAGAATCACGCCATCTTCAGTCATGAGGTCGACCGTGAAATCGAGACTCTCGAAGACATTCACGGTCGCGACATCGGTTGCAGTCACACTCGAATCCTGAACCGATGTCGTCACACAACTGACATCCTCCGTTAGCCCCGCAGCTGGAGAGCCATCTTGTGCAGAAGGGACTTGGACATGAATCGGCAGAGGTAGGAATTGTAGTCGGCTTAGGGGGTCGAGAACAACCGAAGAGGATTGGCTGGCACCGACTTGAACAATCCACTGACTCGGACTTGAACAACTAACAGAATACTGGGTGTCTCCGTTACCAGTATTCCTGATTGAAAGTGAGAATGTCGCTGTTTGACCCGGCTTCGCACCGAGGTCGTCTCCGGTTCCTGCGAGGATTGTGTAGAGGCCTTCGATTCTCTCAACTATCGATGTAATTCGGATTGTATGAGATATCGTCGGGGCGTTCTTATCGAAGATATTCAAATCGTTGACGAAAGTTCCTGGCAGAGCATATCGGGCCCCTGACGGATTCATTAGGTCTGCGTCGACATCTTCGAGAGTCAGGGTGACTATCGTTGAATCGCCTTCCTCTCCGAAGGCTGCAAGATCCCATGGTGC
>DUJH01000021.1:78139-82653 GCA_013329905.1 Candidatus Thalassarchaeaceae archaeon
AATTCGTAGGTGATTATGCTGCCTGTACTCGGGTCGAGGGTGCGAGTCATTGCTTGCTCAAGTTCGAGAGGAGTTTCTGGTAAGGAACCGTCTTCCATCAGAGGTGTGATTCGTACCCCAATCTGGGAGATTTGCACGGACAATTGGTATCTGTTATTGTCTAGGCCGTTCGTCATATCGTTGATTTCCGTGACGGTGTCGCCGGTGTCGAGTCTGAGTTCGAGGATGTGATCTCCTGTCGTCTGGAAGACGTGCGGGAATGAGAGAGAGGTGGTTGCACCCCCGGCTAGAGAACTCCGATCGGAGGTGTAGAGAATGGTGCCCTCAGTCAGGTCTTCAATCTCTATTGTGTAGGCCCCGCTGTCTTGTCCTGCTTGGTTTCGCCATGTGGCTTCAACGAGGATTGTGTCGCCTTGCAGTGGGGCGAGAATCGAAGTCGAGAGTGATCCTTCGAAGACGGCGAGATCTGCGGTATTCTCCTCCACTAACAGACCTGTAGCGACTAAGGAGAAGCCCTGAGACATGCCTCCAGCGTGACCAATTGTAATCGTCCAAAGGCCACTGTCTCCGGCTGGAATTTTGATTCGCTCGACATTATTCAGTCGGTCGGCGGCACCTCCATTCATTGAGTAGCCACTGGCGAATACATTGCCCAGATAGACGGTGCCGTCAGGTGCAATTGCCGAAAGATCGAGATCGTTGACTAATTTGGTGGCTGTGTGATTAGAGATGGTTGATGCTTCGGAATCTACCCAAACGAGGGTAATGTCGAGATCGGTGGTTGAATCAACTGTGAAAGTATAGACGAAGCTGTGAGCTGGATCAAGTTCTCTTGAATCATCGTAGAATAGGTCGAGGGATGTTCCGTCGTGAGAGGGAGAGACTGAATTCGCCACATCGATTTGTCCCCAGCCCTCGGAGGGGTTCGGGACATCGTCTGCACCGAGGTCCTCGGCTCCGTTGATCAGAAGTGCCTTGATCAGGTCCGAGCGTGGTTCTGTAATTCCCTCTACTGTCCTGAGATGTTGCCGGACCATCGTAACCCCGCCCGCTGCGACAGCTGTGGCCATCGATGAGCCATTCAGAGTCATGTACAGAGGAGTCGACCCATCATCGTGGGTCGCGATGGAACAGGATTCACCCTGTGCACTCTCTGCTTCCTCGGCTTGAGCCGAACAGAGCATGACTCCCGGCGCAACTAAATCCGGTTTGATTCGTCCATCAAGTGTCGTGCCTATCGAGGAGAAGTCTGAGACACTACCGGCAGGATCCGAACCTGCTGCTCCCGTTGTCGAGGCACCGATAGTCAGGACGTTCTTGGCGGAGCCGGGGGGAGTCACGGTGTTGGAACCGTCCGCACCCAAGTCACCAGCGGAGAAGAGAACGAGGAATCGCGGATTGTCGACGATGAAGGAATCGGCAGAGCGAGAATCAGAACTGTACTGACCTGCGAGGTTCTCATTGCCCCACGAGTTGGTTTGAATTCGAGCAGAATTCTGCCAAGAGTGGGTGAACATGTCATACAACGAACCCCATCGAGCAAGCAACCCCGAAGAATCGACCTCTAATTGGTAGAAGTGAAACGAGGCAGCTGGAACCATCCCCAGAGCAGACATGTCGCCAGAACCATCTCCCAAGAGAGTTGCAACGACGTGAGTCCCGTGGCCTGAGTTTCGATCAAGGGCCGAATTGTCAGGTCCGAATTGATGGTAAATTCCACGAATCCGCCCCTCAAAATCCCCGTGATCTGCATCAAGTCCAGTGTCTGAGATCGCGATGACCTCGCCACTGCCGTTGAGAGTATTCCCCGAGTCGATTAGTGCCTGGCTGATTCCAGAGACGTCGCTGGCGACTGAATTGTGGATGGTAATTCGTGAGGCCTCATGAATGTGGAGGATTCGTCCATCCATTGCTAGAACCGGTAACCAGAGAGCGTTGACTGCTCGTGGTTGGCAAAGATAGGTGTCGCAAACTGCTCGAGGACCGAGTTCGCCGGAAATCGAAGTAAGGTCTGCTTGCAAACTTTGAAGCTCGACCTGAGTGATATCTGGAGCGGGCGTCAGGTCGAGATCCACCGTTATCGACTCCCTTCCAGCGAGTACCGCAACTTCCGGACTGACTCGCCAGGCGATTGGTAAATGACCAGCCCATCGGACCTCGTCTAGATTGCTGAGTTCACTGAGAGTTGTTGTGGCATCGAATTGCATCGGAATTCGAATGAGGATGGTATCGTCAGGAATGGTCTCGATGAGCACCAAACCGAGTTCAGACAATGTCTGACTTAATCCGGTCAGGTCTGCTGAAGTCGATTGAATGAGAGCAAATCGAGTCCTCTCTAGAGCGGCTGAATCGAAGAGATTCTCCGGTCCGAGAGGAATCGGCTGCTCTATCGGGTCAAATGTGCCGTAAGGGGAGTGGATCAAACCACTAGCTCGGCGTAATTCATAGGTCGATTCGAAAACGCTAGAAAACGCTTGAAAAAGTGCTTCTTCACTTGAAGAATCGACGTGCTGCGTAGCAATCTTATCTTCCGTTGTCGATGCTGATGCTATCCCCGTTGACCAACCACTCAATACTAGCATGACTAGAGTCACGAGTACCAAGCGGCGGTCATTCATGGGTTCCTCGGAACCTTGAGGGGCTTTTGACCGTTCATGTTGATTGACCATAGGTCAATCGTGAGAAATCACTCGAAAACACATCTCAGAACCAAAATTCCCGAGTGATTTCGGCAACTATAATCGAGTTGTATAGATGTACGCTGAAGCGCTCACAATCCGTAGTAAGCATCGATAGCAGCATCGGTCTTCGCAACCGATGCACGCCAGTCGGTTTCTGTCCCCATCAAGGCGCGGATACAGTCGACATTCTCGGGGATAACGTCGCTCTCCTGATGGATGGCTTGGAAGTAATAGAGTCGATCGCCGACAAGCTTCACTCCATCCTCCCAGACGAAGATTTCGTGCAGGTCTCCCCACTTACGACCGATGTCACGAGCCATCTCCATGACTTCTGCGGTGGTGGTGATTTTGTTCTCAGCACCATGCATAACGATCACTCTCGGCTGGTTCTTCCACATCTCGATGACAGACTCAGTCGTCAGGCCATGTCCAGAGGGAAGGTCAGCAATGATGGAGTGGACGTGCATTATAGTGGTAGGGACAGCAACTGCGAGCGAGTTAATCTCTATTTCTGGCTTGACCGTCATCACATCTGGACCGTGGTGACTGGGCACCTTCAGAACAGGCTTGATGGCATTAATCGGCCCTTTCTTGGAGTCGCCTGGGTCTGCGGCTCGGCGAATCATCGTGCACTCGACTTTGAGTGAGCCGCAATGTTCGTACAGAGGTACGAGAGTTCGTGAAAGTCCAGTGGTATTGCAAGAGACTACTCGAGAACCCTCGGCATTGAGGTTGGCTTCGTGGTTTGCGCACGAGGTGTATGATAGTCCAGTCAGAGTGTGTTTCTCGCCACCCTGGAACATATGCTTAATGCCCGCAGCCTTGTACTTCGCGAGATTGTCTGCACCCATCTTCCCAGGAGCACAATCGACGACTATATCGGCTGCTGCAAGAAGGTCGGAGAGTCCCCCCTTGCAATCGTAGCCCTGCTCACCGAACGAAGCGATTCGATCCGAATCATCGAAAGTGCAGTAGAGTGGAAAGCCCTTTTTCACAGCAAGGCCACAGCCAAACGAAGGGCCAGTTTTAGTGACACCAACAATCTCCATATCGTCCTGAGCATCGACGGCGTCAGCTACACGCTTACCAATAGTTCCGAATCCGTTGATTGCTACCTTGATTTTCCCCATGGTGAAGCCCCATGCGCCCTTTGGCGTTTCATTGCCATCGCCTATCCTCTATCAATTATGCTCTTGAGGGTCGGGTCAGAGGAAAACGGTGAATTATGCATAATCACTATGGTAACATACCCGTCAGAATGAAGACCGTAACCATGCCGTCTCTGCCGAGGAGTACCATGCGCGACGTCACTGCGAAGAGCATCAAACTCAACCGTGACCTCGAGAAGATGCTCGAGCAGGCGCTTGAGCGCGACCTGCTTGTCCGCATCGGATGGGGTAAGCAGGGCGATGAGAAACCGAAGAAAGGTGAGATCGGAGTCATCACCCATCTTCCAGCGGATTCCAGAGTACTATTACTGGGTGATTTAGGTGAATGCGCGGGCGCGATGAACGATGGTGGAACCTTCACTCTCCAAGGTGGATGCACCTCGATGTTGGGGGCCTTCCAGCGAAGAGGACGAATAACTATCGAAAGGGATGCTGGCGACCGCTCTGGTCACCGAATGACTGGCGGCGAGATCGTCGTTCAGGGTTCCGCCGGTGACGAAACCGGCGCCGGAATGCGCGGCGGATTAATGATTGTTCGAGGACACGCTGGCAAGGCTTCGGGAGCCGCGATGGAAGGTGGAACCGTAGTTATTCTCGGTAACACTGGAAGCGAGCCTGGGCGAAGTATGGTCGGCGGCCGTGTAATCGTCGCTGGATCTTGTCC
>DUJH01000021.1:82896-85610 GCA_013329905.1 Candidatus Thalassarchaeaceae archaeon
CCTCTTGGCTTGCAACTCGACTCGGATGCTTTGGTAATCGTCCCGAGCGAAGCCGGTTCACCGATTGGAGAAGCCCCTGAGAGTTCAGTTGCAGAGGGCTTCGAAGGAATCACTCTGGTTCCTTCCGCGCACGACCGTCTCTCCGATCAGTCATCTCTGGACACCTTGACACTCATTCTTCCCGCAGGTCAGGATGAAAATGGCTTGCTCGCACCTCTACCGTGGATTGTCGAAGCCGAGAGAATGACCTCAGCAACTGGCAAGTATGGAGTTGCTCAACCAGGAATCGTGACTTCTGAGCCTCGCAGCAATGATTTGATGCTGATCAATGAGGAGAATCTTCTCGATGCTGCGAGTCTGATACAGAATTGCTCAGGAATGGTTCTCGACCTCACCAATCTCCCCGCGCTAAACGACGCCGAAATCGAGGCTCTTCTCGTCTCACTCTACAGCCGCATGTCTGATGACTCGTTGGTCTTCATCAAGGATAGTGTCTCGCGAGTCGAACATTTGTTCCGACTCATTGTCGACCTCGATCTCGACGGTGCGGTGGTCGACGTCGCCGCAGCAGGAGGTTCGCGCGCTGCAGCTGCCCTTCCGCGAATCGGTCTCGTCGCACGCGCGATGAATCTCCTCAATCAAGGAAGAACAATCCTTCTCGAGATGGATGAAGCACCCTCGGCAGAGGACCTCCTAATAGCCCGCGGAGCAGGTTGCACCGCTCTCATCGCTCCTGCTCCAAACGAGGACGTCGAAGCCTCCCTCGCCTGGATTGACGGTACACTACGAGGCTGGATGCGCGAACTGGGCATCAGCGACCTCGCAGACTTGAATCGACGAAACCTCAGAGCCCTCGACCACGATACCGCAGCTATCTCGGGCCTGAGATTAGTAGGCTACGATAGACCGCTCCCTATGTGGTTGGGCAATTGAGGTGGGAGTTTGCCGACCATCACCCTCAATCACTCAATACTCCGTTCAATACAGGAAAGCAACGGAGCTGAATACGACGACGCAGATTGGGTCGAGCGATTATCATCAATCGGTTGTGTCGTCGAAGGCAGCAATGAGGAAGGAATCGAAATCGAAGTCTTTCCGGACCGACCCGATCTACTTGGTCACGAAACTATGGCACGCGCCGCACGTGCATTCCTGCAAGGAGAGACGCAGAACCCGTCTGTCGACACAAGCGATAGCGGAATGACCCTCGATGTCGACCCAAGCCTCGAAAACGTCCGTCCAATCATTCTCGCAGCGGTGGTCAGAGGAGTAGATACGGGCCAGAACGCTGCAGAAAAAGATGATTTCATCCAATCTCTCATGGACCATCAAGAGAAACTCCACCTGAGTCTCGGTCGAGGCCGGCGATTCGCCTCAATCGGAGTGCACGATCTCGCAACACTCAATCCTCCATTCCGCGTTGTCACAGTAGATGGCTCACATTCTTTCGTGCCTCTAGCAATGAATGATGAAATGAGCATCGATGAGATCCTCAGCAAACATCCGAAGGGAGTCGAGTACGCCCACCTCATGGACGAACTCGAATCCTACCCTGTAATCCTCGATGCGAATGACGACATCCTTTCATTCCCACCAATAATCAATGGAAACCATACCACTGTCAGCGAATCGACGAGCGACTTCTTCATCGATGTGACAGGTTGGAACCAACGCTCTGTTGATGCCAGTCTTCTGCTCATCTGCCTCTCACTTGCCGAGCGTGGAGGCACAATCGAACAGGTGCAGGTAAATGGCTGGGATGGTCAGATTCGAATGACTCCAAATATGGAAGCGCGGGAACACAGAGTCTCGGACCGACTCATCCAGCGTATCCTCGGAATGACTCTAGAGAGCAAAGATATCGCCGCAGCCATCAGCAGGATGGGCGGCAGACATCTCGCCTCTCGGGCAGTAACTGACGGAGTCAATAAGGCCGAGCGCTGGGCTGACTTAGAGGTCGGCGAGCGAGAGCATGTAATCGCCATGCCACGCTGGCGCTCAGACATCATGCACCCAATCGATATCGTCGAGGATATCGCAATAGGCTACGGCTACGAAAATATGCCAAACATCCTCTCTGCAGTCCATCTAGATGCAATCCCTCTACCATCAGCCCATCTTCATCGACGCGCCCGCGAGAGCATGCGCTCACTCAATCTGCAAGAAACTCAGAGCCTCACTCTGTCAAACGACAGAGTCCAATTTGAACACACTCGATGGAATAAATTGGCAGAGACTACCGTCCTCGCCAATCCAATCACCGTCGACCATACGATGATGCGACAACGTATCCTACCAAGCTTACTACAACTACTCGCAGCAAATAGACACCACGAACTACCTCAACGAGTCTACGAACTCGGAACAGTAGTCCATGATTCTCACAATGGGACAAGGGCAGCATGGGCCTGCGCTGAAGTCGCAGGAGGATTCTCAGCCGCCAAAGGAATCGCACAGGCATTCCTCCGTGACATTGGAGCCGACCTCTCTGAGGTCGAATGGAAAGCGACTGAGCCAAACGATGGACCATGGCTCACCGGGAGAGGAGCGAAGGCGATTGTAGCAGGGGAAGAAGTAGGTCAATTCGGTGAATTGGATCCCTTCGTGACTGCGGAATTCGGCCTGAGAGTACCAATCCAAGCTGGCGATTTCGATATCGATGCTCTAGGCCGCTTGATACCCGACCCGGTATTGTAACCGGTGTTCTAATCGTC
>DUJH01000021.1:85855-90068 GCA_013329905.1 Candidatus Thalassarchaeaceae archaeon
GTGTCTTTCTTTCGCTCGTACTCAACGACCTCGACTTGCTTTGGCTTTGCTTTCGGCTCCGTGGGGACGCTTTTCTTCCCAAACGGCCACATAGGCGCCATAAGCAGCGAACATCACCCCACTCGATAGACTCTTCCACACCACGAATCATCAACCAAGGGTAGGAATCAAAGACGAGAACGATGAGCGTCGCCTATGCGAGAGCGTGGAATGGCTCTGATTCTGGTTCTCGTCTTTCTGACATCTTTAGCTTCGCCGAGCCTACTTTCGGAGGATGCGGCGAAGGCTGAATCAAGCCAATTGGACCAATCGACACTTGACATCGTAATGCTCGGAAATTCCTACACCTCAAACAATCAGTTACACGTGCGGGTGAACAATCTGCTCGACGCTGCCGGCTTGGACCCAGATGTCCAAGCCTTGACCAGTGGAGGCAAGACTCTAGCTTGGCACGGAGAACAAGCCGATACCGAGGGCACATCATGGTACGACACTCTCCGTGAATCCCACGATTATGTCGTCCTACAGGATCAAAGTCAGGTTCCAGGTTTCCCAACCAGCTCATCATATTGGCAAGATAGCCTCGCTGGCGCAGAAATCATCGATGCGCTGGTCGAAGCAGAAGGCGGTGATACCTTCTTCATGATGACATGGGGTTATCGATTTGGAGACGAGAGTAATCAATGGCGGTTTCCTGATTTCTCGACAATGCAAGATCACCTGAAAACCGGTTATCTCGCGTTCGCAGAGAACCTTTCGACCAGCGAACGACCTGTATTCACCGCTCCAGTCGGAATGGCTCACGAGAATATCCATGATTCGCTCAACAACCCGACTGCTAACTACACTATTTTCTCAGACCTTTACGCCTCGGATGGCAAGCATCCATCGATTCAAGGCACCTATCTTGCGGCTTGTGTAATCCATGTCTCAATTACCGGATTACCTTCGGTTGGACTTCCTTCGACTGGCGGAATCAACGCAAGCCGTACCCTCGCGCTGCAAGAATGGGCTGACCACACGGTGCTCAACTCCTCCTTGGAAGCGGGACTTACCTATCCTTGGCAGTATGAGGATCCAGGAGTTGAATTCGGGGTCGACTCTGGTTCGGTGTTCAATATCGACCCCGGCCTAACGATTGGAGTTGGAGTGAATTTTACCAATCTGGCTGAGATAGATACTACGGCGTTGGTCGCGATTACAGGACCTTCCGATTGGGAACTCTCATGGAATTACCCTACAAGTCCGAGCGTCGGTAATTCATTCGAAGCCCCTAGCGATGAAGTTCAGTGGTTGCAGTTTTCTGTCACCGCGCCACTTGTTGATGGCGGGGCGCCTCTTGCCGATTCGACTCATGATTTCAGTGTCAGTTTGGTCGGCGACCATACCGGCAATGAGGATTGGTGGAATTTTTCGATGCGCTACGGCGAATGGAAAGGAATGGAAATCATCGAAGGCGGCGGAAGCGCATCGATTGACCCCGGTGGAATCGTCGACCTCGAATTCGTCCTGCGCAACATAGGAAACTCTCGTAATTCGCTCGGCATCAATATCGCTGCTGTCGATGAGAATGGCTCCCCAGTTGCAACACCGGACCACTCCTTCGCCCATGATGGATGGACGGCTATCGTCTACGACCGCGCCGGCCTAGAGGACATGGCGCCCGGCGAGAGCGCGACGGTGCGGATGCAAGTCGAATCTCCTATCCGCACCGCAGGCCGGCTGGACATGATGATCCAAGTTTGGGCTGATGGAGTTCAGGAGGTCCAGCGGCTGAATCAGTCGATTAGCATCGTCCCGCGTTCGGGTGGTGATCTGGGACTGACGAACGTGGATTGTCTGTTCGATGTTGCCCCTGGCGACTGGTGCCTCGTCGAGTTATTCATCGAAAATACAGGTGATGCCGCATTCCTCTTCAATCTCAGTGTGGTCGACCAGCCCGATTGGCTGGTCGTCAACATCTCTGACTACACAAGATTCCTCGGACCTGGGCAGAGGGTTCACGGAATCGATGTCACCGCTTGGACCGCGGTCGGTCTGACGGCTGGTTTGAGCGGTGAAGTAACCATCCAAGTAGAGGTTGATGATTGGGTTCCTGCAGAGGTCTCATTCGAAGTCAGTATTGCCGCAGTACACGCTTGGGAGGTTGTTCGAGCAGATTCAGAAGTGGTCGAGGATCGCCTCACTGGATTCTGGGAAATGCGCAATATTGGAAATAGTCCCGATGGATTGGTTGTAAGTCTCGAATGCACTGATTTCACTGCATTTGGGGTCGTCGCTCCAGAGGGTTCTGACAGCCACACGACGAATGGCGATACTCGCTCTTTCGAAATTCTGGATATACCGATTGGCGGAACCGTCCTCTTCGAAGTCTGGATGGATGTTCCAGAAGAAGTCCCAATCGCAGCAGATGTGGTTCTCACTGTAGAGGTCCGTTCAGTCCGAGACCCTTCTGTAATGCATGTTATCGAGCATGCTGCTGCAATGGATGGTGCTGAACCGACTACGCCAGTTGAGCCTGACGAGCCATCAGCGTTCAGCGTGTTCTTGCAGCGATGGTTGCAAACGATTCTGATTGTAACAGTTAGCCTCGTGGGTATGGTTGCTGTTGCTATGGCGATTCGTCATAGAATCGAGGCTGACCGCGATTACTATCGCAAACAAAACCCAAAGGTCGTCGTTGAGGAGGTTGGCGATTGGATGGCCAAGTTCGAAGAAGGTGGTGAGGAAATTCCAGAGATAATTGAGAGCCCGACGACCGATGTCGCTTCATTCCGCGCCGACTTCATGGAGAAGTCGGGCGACCATTCGAGAGATGTTGCACCTGCGCCAGACACTGCTGTTGTCGGGAAGGCTGGAGATTTATTGGATGAAACTCAGGCAGAAGATGCGATTCAAGATGCCATAGAGATGGCTGACCAATTACAAGAGAGCGATATGATTCATCCAGAGAATATAGTCCTCGATCTCGATGATTTCGATGATAGATTGGATTCACTCGGTCGCAACTTGCGCGATGATGAAGACCCTTGAAGCAGCCGAAGAAGCGTGAGTGACGAGTGGGTCATCGGTGTCGATGAGGCTGGACGGGGGCCAGTGATTGGCCCTCTGGTAGTCGGAGCTCTTGCGATTCGGGCAACAGATACCGAGGAATTACGTGAACTCGGAGTCAAGGATTCGAAGGACCTCTCTGTGACCGAACGCGAGCGAATCGAAGCCGAGATTGTTGACCGAGTCGCTGAGGGTCGTTGGCGATCAGGCTTAGTTATCTGCCAACCAAGTCGTATCGACATCAATAGCCAGACCTCGGACCTGAACAGCCTCGAAATCGAATTATTCGCTGAAGCCATCGAAGCAACAGCACTCTCCACCAAAGATGGTGTCGTTCGGGCCGACGCCTGCGATGTTGATGAGCAGAGATTTGCTCGCCGTCTGACCTCAGCCCTCGGGGAGGAGTGGACGGATTGGGATGTCGAAGCCAGACACGGCATGGATTCCTCTGACTTGGTCACGGGCGGAGCCTCGATTCTTGCCAAAGTCGCCCGTGACGCTACAATTCACGAGATTTCGATACGAACCGGACTCGATATCGGGTCAGGATATCCCTCCGATTTGAGGACCCGAAAAGCCGTCGAAGACCTGCTCACAAATGGAAAACCGCACGACTGTCTTCGCTGGAGTTGGGCCACCGTCTCAGATATCTGGTCCGCCACTCACGGCACCCCAGTTCCAGTGCGTTTGGCGAGTGGGGGTGCCGTCGTGCAATCCTCACTTGACGACTGGTCATCGTGAGAAGCGTCAAATGCCTCACTTCGGGCCGTAGGCCCGATAGCATGACGGATTCCGAGTGGGATACAGAGACCGTTGCAACGGTCCGCAAGTATGCCATGCAAAATGCAGTGGAATACAATGGGGCCGGTCAAGCGGGCTCAGTCCTCGGCCGACTCCTCGGTGAGCGTGCGGACCTCCGATCGAGAGCACGTGACCTCAAATCCCTCGTCGAAGCCGAGGTAGCCGCCGCCAACGAGATGGCCTCAACCAGCGGCGTCGAAGCTGTCAGAGAGGCGCTCGCAGCAACAAATCCCGAAGCCCTCGAGCGCCAAAAACAACAGAAGCGCACAGGGCTCAAGCCGCTCCCAAATGCCACCCAAGGTGAAGTCATCCTGCGCTTCGCACCAAACCCCAACGGGCCACTAACAATCGGTCACGCCCG
>DUJH01000021.1:90326-92138 GCA_013329905.1 Candidatus Thalassarchaeaceae archaeon
GAAGCATACGGATGGATCGAAGCAGAGTACGAATGGCTCGCCGGTCGCCCTGCCGACATCATCATTCGAGCAAGCGAAAGAATGCCCATCTACCTCGACCACGCAACGAAAATGCTCGAAGGCGGCTTTGGTTACGTCTGCCGCTGCTCAGCCGCCGATTTCAAAGCCCTACGCGACGCTTCCGAAGCCTGTCCCTGCCGCACTCGGAGCGTCGAAACAAACCTCTCCGACTGGTCAGCAATGAATGACGGAAGCCTTGCCGAAGGCGAAGCAGTAGTGCGAGTCAAGACCGACTTGGACCTCCCTAACCCCGCTCTGAGAGATTGGCCCGCTCTGCGCATCCAACACACGCCTCATCCAATGGTTGGTGAGACCTACAAAGTCTGGCCTCTGCTCGACTTCCAGAGCGCAATTGAGGACCACCTTCAGAGAGTCACTCACATCGTCCGTGGAAAGGATTTGATGGACTCGACTCGGAAGCAAACACTGCTCTACGAGCACTTTGGCTGGACCTATCCAGAACCCCTCTACTGGGGCCGCGTGAAGGTGCATGAATTTGGTGGATTTTCAACATCCAGCATGCGCGCTGCCATTGGTGAGGGTGAATATTCGGGATGGGATGATGC
Organism: Candidatus Thalassarchaeaceae archaeon; assembly: GCA_013329905.1. Lineage (GTDB taxonomy): Archaea > Thermoplasmatota > Poseidoniia > Poseidoniales > Thalassarchaeaceae > MGIIb-O1 > MGIIb-O1 sp8684u. Next base: position 90,953 of record DUJH01000021.1, read on the forward strand.
GCGCCTGCCGACGCTCGCAGCGCTACGGCGGCGGGGTTTCGATTCGCAAGCGTTACGTGATTTTTGGATTGATTTGGGTTTGACTCAGAAGGATATCTCGATATCAATGCAGACGATTGAATCGTTCAATTCCTCAATTATTGATTCGAGGTGCGAGCGACGATCATTCGTTCGAGATCCTATTTCGCTGTCGCTGGTGGCGAGCGGGTATGAGATTCCTGAGATGATCGCCGTCGCGCGCCATCCTAACGGTGCTGTGGCTGGCGTGCGCGAATGGAAGATGAATGGTGATATTTTGGTCGATACGGCTGACGCCTCGGGTGAAATTCGGCTGAAAGATTTCGCTGACATCACTGTCGCTGACGGTGCAGGTATTATCCAGTCAATCGACCGCAGCGACAAGCGTGCCATAGTCCACTGGCTACCAAGCTCGATGGCTCGCCCTGCTCGTCTTTCAACCCCGATTGGTGACGAGATACAAGTCAGCGAAGGTATGCTCGAAGATATCGATCTAAAAGAAAAATCAATCGTGCAACTCGAGCGTGTCGGCTTCGCCCGTATCGAAACCATTCCAGAAGATGGCCCGGTCGAGTTGCTCTTCCTACACGGCTGAGGACCACTTCTGGCCTCGCCTACGCGTGCGGCGCCTTTGGCGCCGATAGCAAGAATAGGTCTTCTAGAGAGGCCCTCAAGGGTCGCATTGAAGGACAGAAAGCCAACCAGTGGGGTCGATGAGCAGTGCTGAGCGGTCCCGAATCGTCCTTCTAACAGCGATGTTGCTACTCGTCAGCCTGCCCTATTCACCGGCTGCTGCAGACACGGACGGCTCTTGCTGCGCCTCGCAGGAAATCGACGTCTATCTGATTGGCAGCGCCGACGATGGTTCTCTCTCTCCCTTCGACTCGGACCTTGACGAAGAATTCGAACAATTCGTTACACCATCCATCCAAGGTCTCGTCGAAATCGGCTCATGGGACATCACTTGGGGTCTGCAAGGAGACTATCTAGACGCAACTTGGGAATTTCGAATTCCATACGAGGTCGAATCCGCCGCCGGTATCCAGATCAACGCAACCGTCGGCGTGAACATCGGCAGCACCTACTTCGAAGGCGATGCCGGCGCTGGCCTCTTCTTGACCAATGGTGGAGAAGTTGTCATTCCGATTAACGTCGAAGCCGGTGAAGT
>DUJH01000021.1:92441-97215 GCA_013329905.1 Candidatus Thalassarchaeaceae archaeon
GGTCGCATGTCGATGAAATTCCCTATCGTCAGCATCGACATGAAGGAGCCGAGCGTCAACAATCGCCTCGTCTACTTCCCAGTCCTACTCAAGTCCGGCTTCGGCGACCGTATGTGGTCGGCCTCCTCAGGTGGTATGAGCATAGCCAGTGCAACAATTACAGATAGCCCGATTGCAACTCCAACAAATAACGGAGTCGAAGTGACATTTGCTTGGCAAATTCCTGAGAGCGTCGACTCCGGAACTTATCGCGTAGAATTCCATCTGATTCCACAAACATCACTCAGAATAGAGGCGAACCGCACCTATGACATCACAGCAGGTTCGGGCGGTTCGGGCTCAGGAGGATGGTATCCAGGAGCAGAACCACTGCGAACTGGCGGCACGAGTCTATCTGTGGATGTGGACGCCCACTTTGATGGTGATAGCGTAGATCGAGTGGTGACTATCGAATTCGACGGGTCCATGTCACAATGGGTTCGATGGGGGCTCGACAATATCGGCAACAATAGTCTCTCTTCCAATAGCTGGTGGAGGAACTTGCGAACCTATTCCGATTCAATTCCTAGTTCTGACTTCCACAACACCCAGGTTGATGATTCCGAATTGGCTGCCCTGCAAAGCCATCTCATTGGCTCGGCAACCGACATGAAATCCTTCCTCGCCAACGGGCTTTACCTCGATGCTGAGTCAATCCTTGGCGTAAATCCAGTGAATCTTGGACCCACTGACATCACGATAGATTTGGGCCACACCCGCTCTTTCAGTTCAGAAAGTGTGACGATTACCATAGATACATCGCACTCGGTCGAAGCGGGCGAGAGACAACAATTGATTGAGGATTTCATCAAACCAAGTGATGATGATATCTACGACAATATCGAACTTCATGTCGAGATACGCTCGACCGCCTTGCAAGGATTGGGTGGTGTGGCGGCCGAGGACATCGATGCCAAGCACCGCCGCTGGATTCTCCTCGAAATGATTACCATCGATGAGGAGGAGTTGGATCCAGAACAGTCCTTCCGGGTCGAGTTCGTTCCGAGCGGCGGGGCGTTGTATTCGCCTCTTGTGTCGGCGATGGTCTCGGTCTTCATGCTAGTACTTGCTCTTGGCTTGGGTCTACTGATGACGCGCAAGCGCGCAAAGGTCCCTTCGATGCTGACAGTTGTGGTTCTCGGTGGGCTCGCTTTGTCGCTCTACGTGCTCGGGCTAGATATGCCATTCGTCCTGGGTGTAGTAGCCTCGAGCATGTTGCTGGTATTCCCAGTGGCCTTGGTATCTCCGCGCTCTGAGATTCTCGAGAGTGGAGGGCGGAAGCGACGCGCCAATGCGCAAGTCGAATGTCCGAAATGTGGCGTTTCGAATCCTGTTGATTCTGACGTAAGGCCCCTGCGTCTGGATTGTGAGGGCTGCGAGGCGACGCTGCGGCTAGAGTGAATCTCACTCGCGCACGGGTGCTCGACCAGTAGTCAGTAGTGAATCGACGAAAGTGTGAGCGGCTGTTGCGGCTGGATTCTCCTTCCACAGCCACGCCGCGCGCACAATCTCGGATGCGAGGTCACTATCCCAATCCGGACCAACTACGCGGTGCCATCCAAGTTCCTCCATACGCGCTGTGGATGGAGTTGAGCGGGCGAGGGCTGGTCGCATCAGGTGTGAAAGGGCCCGAGCCCTCCCCTCCATATCGAGTTCAGACCACTTTCCTGAGATTGCGTCGAGAGCTAATTCCTCAACCCAAGGGGTATTCGAGAGTTCCACGGTGGCCACCTCCGGCATCGCTACGACTCGGGCTGAACCCTCCTCGACGAGCAGGTCTCGTAGGGCAGTGAATACTGGGTCGTAAGTCGTATCCAGAGCCGAATGTAGCCAATTTCCTGAAAGTAGCCATGGCCGCATTCTACGCACGCGCACACCACTAGGTGCAAGCGCTTGTGCCAGCGCGTGGGCCTGAGCAACGGTCGTCAATGGCCCACGCCTCGAATCGCCGGAGGAACCCTGCAATCCCTCAACAACTTGTCCGGCGAGAATCAAACGAGGGGGGTCGCCGGTGTAATCTGGCCCCGAATCCTGGCCCGGTCCCATCACGTGAATCCAAGCCCCTTCTCCCGAGGACTGTAATCTGAATCGGCGGCGATAGGGTAGACCAAGGTCCAGCATCGCCGCCTCCAACGGGGCCACGCTCAACGCTCCGAGGAGTGAAGGTGCCGCCAATAGCATCACTGTGCCCCGATGAGCGAGGATGCCTGCCGCGGCATCGGCAAGAGTCGAGGCCACTGAAGCGAATTGCTCGGCCTCGACCAACTGACGCATCAACCACGCTTGACAGCGCTGGTTCAAATCCCCATCGCTGTGAATCCGTCCCTGTGAGGACCGCGTAAGAGTAGCTCACTCGACCATCAGGCGGAGTTGATCTCGCTTGTAGGCCCATTCTGACTCAAGTCGGCCAGAGTTTTGGTAGTAGCGAGCGAGGCGGCGGATGCGCGACTCAGTGAGTTCGAGTTGCCTGCGGTTGTGCAGGTCCTTACGGTTGGAGTTTAGGTGGTCGATCATCCTCAGTGCTTGACGCATGAGATTCATCATGTCCTCAGGGAACTTGCCGCCGATATTGTTGCGAGCGAGAGTCTGAGAAATGCGCTCGCCGGTGACGAGGCGGGCATCAGGAACTGCATGCTGGTCGCGTAGGATTGTGCCAATCATAGCTGTCGAGTGGCCCTCCTCTGACAACTTGAGAATTAGAGCCTCAACGGTTTCCTTGTCAGACTCTGCCCACTCGGGAGCGGCGTTCGAATTGGGCTTGTCAGAGCCGCTCTTTCCCTTTCCCTTACTGTGCATTCGAGCCATACAGGTCACCTCAAGCGGCTCGCCGACCTGCTGCCCCTCTTTAATCGCTGCGCATATCACCCATAGGGTGTTGAGTCACAGACGGTGTTGTGCTTTCGCCAACCTTCCTGGTCCATTGGGCCATTCCCACCCTGCTGCCTCGGCTCGTGCGCTTCCGATGAGTTCGCCGTTCTGGTAGACGAGAAGTTCATCGCCGACGCGGATTACTGGGTCGGAACGAGTGACATTAGTGGAAAATAGGTCCCCGCGCCAGTCGGCTTCTGCGGTTAGTTCAACGCATGGCAGAGTCTTGTGCTCGGCTAGTGACGGGAGTGCGGCTTTTGCGAATGAGAAGCGGCCGCTGTGCGGATTCCACAGTGCTATCTGTGTGCCCTCGCGGTCGATTTTGAATATCGGCGGTCTGCCGCTGACCCTTGCTCCCTCAAGCCATGCGTCAGTCCCATGTTGGAATCTTGAAAGTGCCTTGAGTTTGCCAAGCCGGTGAAGGCTCTCTTTGGGATTTGGAAGTTTGAGATCTTGGGCGGCTTGGCGAATGGCTTGTTCAAGTCTATCAATCGAGGGCTGAGAGCCTGCGGATTCGCCTTGGCGAGTATCGATAACCTCGATGTTTCCTGCTTTGAGGTCGATACCTGAATGATTGATGATTCGCTGGTATCCGTTGCGCGTAGTGTATTCTTCCACCATGCTTCTGATGACCCTTAACTCATCGATATCCCAATCCCCTGTGACTGGGATATCGTAATGCGCCGCTGGCCAGATATCTTCCAGTTCGCGAGGGACGAGCCCGAGCGGTGCGGTGACCATTACCTCATGGATGCCTCTAGTGGTGACAGCACGCTGGAATCTTCGATGGGATTGGGAAAGCCGGTAGGGCTTCCTAGCTGAGCATGGGAGGAGGACTATTGCCTTCGATTGGTGAGTTGGTGGAGTATGCTCTTTGGCTACTCTTCGGCGCCATTCGATGATGATTGGGTCGTCGCGGCTGGTGTAGGAATGGCAGCGCAAGCGGGTGCCCTGTTTGACCACGCTTGCGAGGGCTGCTTGGCCCGAATCATCAATCGCCTTCTCGCTCATCATCAGGTCGTGGCGGCGTAAGCGCTCTACCGAGCGCGGACTGGAGAGCGCTTGCCTTTCCGTGAGTTGGCGGATGGTTCCGTCGCGGATGGCTGAGCGAGTCGATGCGAGTGCTCTCTGCCAGGCCTCAATCTGAGTATCGATGCCTGTTGATTCACCCATTGTTGATTCGACCTCTCTAGGTCCATCTTCGGTGAGCAAAACACCTCTAGAGGCGGCTTGGTGTGAACGAGAGAGGTCGAAAAGGTCGACACCCATCCAAGTAAGGAGGGCGCAGTTGTCTGGTCCACCGATTCCGGGGGTGTAGATCAACGAGGTGGTGAATCGACGTCGAATCGCGTCGATGGCTTGGATTAATTTGCCGGGACGCTCGGCTAATTGAGGAGCGTCGATAAGGGCGATTACCGATGGTTCTAGACCCTCCTCGAGGAGGTCAACATCGTGGTGGAGAGATTGCCATGAGACGGGTAGCAGCTGAACTCCAGCCGACTTCGAGCCGCTGTCGGAATCGACCAGACTCGAAGGTAAAATCAATCCCTCTTCTGCCTGCCAAGTTTCCAAACCACCGAATGGCAGACACAAATCATCGAGCACCTCCATCGACATCGTCGCTGGAATGGTGCTCGCATCCCTCTTGACTCTGAATGCAGCCATAGGGAGTGGAAGTTCAGGATCAGCTGAACTCAAGACAAGTCCAGGGGTCCACGAAGAAGGAGATTTCCGGTCTCCGAGCGCGAAAATACGCGCAAAACGCTGCCGCGCGGCAACACCGCGCGCCAACGGCCGCTCACCAGCAACGTCGCTCATCGAGCGCGCCAGCGATGCGGTTCGCTTGAAGCATTCTAAGGGAGAAGCC
>DUJH01000049.1:0-160 GCA_013329905.1 Candidatus Thalassarchaeaceae archaeon
TGTTGCGAATGAGGTGCCGCTGGTTTGATGGTATCCATCGATATCGTCGTGGTTTGGAAGGACCTGAGTCCAATCCGCTGCGACATCTGGATAGGAACCGCTCATGGTCTCTTTCTGATCGTCTTCCTCCTCGGCGTATCCTGAGATGCCTATGCTCCAA
>DUJH01000049.1:301-8209 GCA_013329905.1 Candidatus Thalassarchaeaceae archaeon
GATGCCTATGCTCCAAGGTGGGCCCGCTGTAGCATCTTGCACTGCGGGTGAGGGTGAATTGTCAGCGGCTCCAGTGTGGATTTTCTTGTTCTGGACCACTGCGACCTTAGTCGCTTGTTCGATACCGGTGACAGGCACTGATCCAATTGGTCCGAAACTGGTAGTGATGATGTCGACAAGCGGCTGGTTTGCTGCTGCTAGAACCGCTGCATCGGAGAAACCCTCCACGAAGAAAATCACAGCGTCTGGGTTGGCGTTTAGGACCGCTCCTGTGACCGCTGTGCCGTGGCCGTCTTGAGGGTCGTCAAGGATTGGGATATCCGTTTCATCATCGGGGGTAGCGCCGATGATTCGAGTACCTGGAAAGTAAACGATATCGGTGGCGTTGATGAGGTCCCAGCAAGTTGCTCTATCGGCCTCATAACGATCCTCCCAAGTGCCCTCGAAGGTCAATTCACAGGTCATAGTTACGCCAAATTGTTCAAGCATCCAATCAGGGAGTGTTTCGTTAGTCCGAAAGTGGTCATGGTAGACGTTGATTCCAGTATCGATTGGGGCGACGACACTGAAGGCTCGAAAACCGTCATCTTCGGCTTCGGGTACGTTGGTTGTGACTTCGTCGTCCCAAATGCAGCCGCTGAGCATCGCTGATGATAGCATCAGGACTAGTGCGATTGCGACCGGACGCATGATTCTGCGGCCATCCGACCACCTTTCAGTTTTCGTCGTTCATGCGAGTGCCTTTCTCTAGTGCCATGATCTCTGCGCAGACGGCGATTGCGATTTCTTCGGGACTCTCTGCGCCGATGTCGATGCCGATTGGACAGCGAACAGAATCGATTGCTGTTTGACTGATTCCGGCATCGATTAGAGCTTGACTGAATGCCTTCCATTTCGAGCGCGAACCAATCACTCCGATACGCGGTCGTAACTCTTCTCCACGCGCTTGAAGCATCCCGATTAGCAGGTCTTGATCGACCGCCCAATCATGGCCGAGCAGAAGGATGTCTGAGAAGCGCAGAAAGCCTCCGTCTGCGAGACTTGCTACAAAGTCGTCGACGTCTCCATCATGGTTCTCGACGGCGTTTGGATATAGGGCACCCGCAGCATATTCCGAGCGAATGTCGTAGACGCTGTGAGACCATCCGAGGTTATCGCAGGCGGCAGCTACCGCTTGCCCACAATGACCGCCGCCAGCAATCAGTATGTGTGGCATGGGTTCGAGCACCTCCAGAGAGACGGTCACGCGACCGCCGCAGAGGCTGTTGAGAGCGGTTGCTTCTTGGCCCTTCGCATCTCTATGTAACACGTATGTTTCGATTCGACTTGCACTCGATCCATTGACCAGCATCTGGTTGAGATGATTCTCCACCTTGAGTTCTAAACCCGCGCCACCGACGGTACCGTGCCTTCTGCCACGATTGGTCACAGCCATGCGCGCTCCCGGCTTGCCCGGAACGCTACCGCTCGCTTCTACGACAGAGGCGAGCGCAACCCTATCGCCACATCCGAGCCTCCCGAGGACCCAAGCGAGGGTGGCGCTGGTCATAGAGCGCGATACGCGTGTCCGTTTTGGAGTTGTGTCCGATATCATTGCGATAATAGCAGTGCTTTCCGCCTAACTCGCCGAGAGTTAGCCCCGGCTAACTTTGATATGGTTGATACCAACCGAGGCGCTTCGTGGCGTTCAACATCACCTTTGGTGAGGCGCTCGAAATTCTCGTCATTTCGATGCGAGACGCCTTTCTTGCAGTCACAGTTTTCGTAGCCGCGATGGTGCTTTTGTTCAGTTGGTTGCAATACATTACTGCGGGCCGTTTTGTTGAATGGATCCGTGATAATAAGCGCTGGCAACCGGCCCTCGGTGCCATCATGGGTCTGACCCCCGGTTGCGGCGGTGCAATCATCATGATGCCAATGTATACGCGTGGCTACGTCACTTACGGGACCGTAATCGCCACACTCATCGCCACCCTTGGCGATGCTGCTTTCGTTCTAATCGGCGCGGTATTCCAAAATCCAAAATTTCTCACTCCGGTCTTAATCGTCCACGCGACTTCATTCGTCGTAGGAGTCGTGTGGGGATACGGGGCTGACGCAATCGGTGTCACCCCCGCCAGCCCACTTGGGCGATTCGGCCCAACCTTTGGCTCGAAGGAATCGCTGGGAGAAGGGGCTGCCAAGCAGTTGGAAGACGATGCTGGTTTTGGTGTGCAAAGAGAGGATTCGGTGCTTGATGACCTTCCCAGAGAAGTTCCAGAGGGCTTGGGTTACCAGATTATTCACCAAGGTTATCGAATTTGGTGGGCATTCACAGCAGTCGGTTTAGTTCTCGCGATTATGCTACTCTTTTGGTATGCTCAGGATGCCGAATACGCACCCGAACTCGCATGGGATCCGATGACTCGAGATGGTATTCTGACATGGGTGGGATTGATTGGAACATCGCTTTCTATTATTCTCTATCTTTCGTCGAAAAATTTCCTTTCTGACGATACAGAAGCGACGATTGGCGACAAGTTGCATTCGATGGATGAAACACTCGTTCACGCTGCTTCGGAAACCGCCTTCGTCACATTTTGGGTCCTCATCGCTTACCTTGCCTTCGCTTTCGGGATGATTGGTTTCGGCATGGAGGATGGTGACCTCGCCGAGCATGGTGCTGGTGTCGGCGCGGTCTTCGTCGCAGCCGGTATTGGTCTGATTCCTGGCTGCGGACCTCAGATCATCGCCATCACGGCATATGTCGAGGGCCTCGTCTCCTTCCCTGCGCTGGTTGCTAATGCAATATCACAGGATGGCGATGCTCTGTTCCCACTTCTGGTCAGGCACAAGACCGCCTCGATTTGGGCAACGATCCACACTACGCTCCCCGCTCTTCTCATCGGTCTTGCTTTCCTCTGGGCAATGGGGGAATATCCAGAAATCGAGAGACTTCTGCAGCCCTGATTAATCCCGGGTTTCTGTTGTATTGAACTCAATGCTGATGTTTTGTAGTTCCATATCGATTCGTAGGCCTTTTCAGCATCTTAGTAGATTTGGAGAAGTTCCTCAACATCCTCTGGGGTGTCGATATTGAGATGAAGATGAGGTGCATCGACCTCGATGCGCTGTGGTTCTATGAGGTCGTGCAGCGGCGTGTCTGGTGCGGCTTTGAGAACTCGTTCACAATCCGAAGCTGAGAGTGCGATTGGATGCCCACCGCGCCCACCATAGACTGGGCAAGCGGTGGTGCTAGTCTCGAGCAGGGCTTCGATGGTTTTCCCACTGAACCCCGGACGGTCGACAGGTGCGATGAGTACCGGCCCGCCTCCTATGGCTCTCAACCCACATTGGATACTGCCAGTGCGCCCCGCCTCGGGCTCGCGATTGAGGACGATTTTCGCGTCTAATTCCTCGAGAATATTGCCTATTGGTTGGACTAAGTTTCCTCGCGTTACGACGGTAACTTCGAGCCGGTAAGAATGTAGTAAGTTCGCCATAAATTCGATGAGCGTCAAGCCATTGGTCAACTGGACGAGGGCCTTGGGTTCACCCAAACGCTCGCTCGCGCCAGCGGCGAGGATGATCGCTTTGTCAATCGCCATCATCAGCGGCGTCTTCCTCACCGCTCATCATTGATTCGACGGCGGCATCCATCTCCTGATCATACTCGTCGTCGTCGAAGTAGCCCCTTTCGCGCAGCTGAACGCCCGCGAAAGCGAGAACGCCCAGGAGCACGAGAACCAGTAAAGCGAGTACACCGACAATCAACCCCATCAGTGATCCGGCTCCGCCACTCTCACCCATCTTTTCCTCACCCATCACATGGATGCCAACGGCTAGATTGGTGGAAGACTCGTCACCAGAGATGGCGCGAACCAGAATCACTTGCTCGCCCTCTATGGTGTTATTCGGTAGGAATCGTAGCCTATCGACGAGCAGGTTGTGCGTCACCTCAAATTGCTCGTCGCCAACGTCAAACTCAGCCAGATCCATCCAATTATCTCGCATATCCCAAGTGCGCCATTGCACTCGCTGAATTCCACCGTCCAAGTCGAAGATAATCGAATCACCTTGGCCGATGTGCACCCGATTATCCATTCCATACTCGCTCGCAAGTGTCACATTCAGCGACATACTGAGTTCGTAGTGGTAATTCGCGGCCTCTTCAACTGAAGGTTGAGCGTTGACATGTCCGTGTCCGTAGACGTTGTTTTGGCGGTTTTTGGGGATGAGATCCTCTGCACAGGCTTCGTTGGCCAGCATGTAGTGGCATTGTCGATAGGTCGAAGTTTCCTGCATCATATTGCGAATGTCAAATGGACTCAAGTCTGGATTTGCCTGGAACATCAAAACCCCCACACCTGCGGCGCCGGGCGTTGCCATACTGGTTCCTGACATCGCTGTGTAGCCGTCGCCTGTGTTGGCTTCTGGAGCCATCACATTGCTGCCGACAAAGGCGATGTTTGGTTTGATGCGACCCTCTTCGGTCGGGCCTTGGCTGGAATATACGGCGATTGCTGTATTTTTGTCAAGGGCTCCGACCGTTATCGCGTCTTCAGCGCTGCCGGGTGTGCCGATCTGTGCGCTGAAGGCGGCATTTCCAGCTGCAATGAAGAGCGCTACTCCTGCTCGCATCATCTCGTTGGCCATTCGGTTGACTGACTCCTTCTCGGAAGTGGTCCATTCTGAGACAGCAGGTCCTCCGAGACTCATACTCGCGGCACGGATATTGTAGTCGTGGCGCTTGTCGACAGTCCACTGCATTCCGGCCATGACTTGGGCGTAAGTTCCGCCTCCACTGCCACTTAGCACCTTGACGCCAACGAGGTTGGCTTGTGGCGCTACTCCAACGTGCTCGTAGGTTGGTGCGCCAGTTCCTGTGGTTATTCCTGCGCAATGTGTTCCGTGGCCGTGGTCGTCGTAAGGGAATATCTCTGTGCCATTTGTTGCACCTGGATTGTTGATTGCATCGTAGAATCCGAGTATTTTCGGGTCGTGGGTCGAGTTATCGTCGTCGAGATCGTCGACACCGGAGTGGTTGCCGTCGATACCGGTGTCGATAATTGCCATCGTTACTCCGGCACCGGTATATCCTGTGTCTTGCCAGACAAGGTCGACGCCGTGAACCGGTTTTACGTCCTTCATTTGGACTTCGAGTCGGCCGTCGAGTTCAACGAAGACGACACCGGGTTGATCGAGGAGTTCGTGGATACGATTCAGTTCGACAGTTCCGGCGATCGAATCGATTAGCCAATAGCGGAATTGAGTTTCGAAGGCTACCTCACGTTCGAGGATTACTTGGTCGTCGGCTGTCGGCGTGTGATCGAAGTCAACTATGACGGAGATACGTCCGTTCTCGTCGAGGTATTCGTAGTGGTTATTCTGGGCGGCGATCCAGATAGCGTCGTGAATGCTATCGCCGTCGAGATCCATGTTCGTATCTTCCCACCATTCGCCAATTTGTTCAGCGTAAGTGTTGGAGATTTGCGAAGGATCCGAGACTGCAGGGAGGGCCGTAGCAAGTGCTGGAACCAACATCATCCCGAGTATCGAGAATGCAACCAATCGGGTCCGGATAACGGTTGAATCTACCATGGTTCTCTAACTTGGGGCCTCGCGGCTCCGATTTCAATGGCGCGGTCTTGTGAGTGGGCAGCCCTATGGGCTGTTCAGAGGTCGCGAGTCATCTCGCGACCGATGATCATACGTTGCACCTGGCTGCTTCCTTCGTAGATCTGCAGAACCTTTGCTGCGCGCATGAGTCGTGCCACCGGGTACTCTTCTGAGTAGCCGTAGCCACCAAAAATCTGTACTGCATCGGTGGTGATTTCCATGCATGAATCGGCGGCGAATCGCTTCGCGTGAGCCGCACTCTCAGTATTGCGGATTCCGTTGTCCGCCTCCCATGCTGTTCGCCATGTTAGAAGGCGGCTAGCCTCAATCTTCGTCTTCATATCAGCGAGCATGAATTGAATCGCTTGATGCTCGTGGAGTTTTTTGCCGAAGGTCTTGCGCTCATCGGCGTACTGCAAGGCATGTTCGTAAGCCGCTCGGGCACATCCAACCGCCTGAGCAGCGACGTTAGGGCGAGATAGATCGAAGGCCTTCATGGCGTTAAACCACCCTTTGCCTTCGACGCCTCCAACGAGGTTCTCGACAGGCACGTGGACCTCGTCAAAACGAACTCCTCTGGTGTCCGATGCACGTTGTCCCATATTGGACTCCTTCTTGCCGAGTGAGACTCCGTCAAAACCACTCTCGACGATGAAGGCACTCATGCCTTTGTAGCCCGCTGACTTGTCGGTATATCCGAGCACGAAGAACCAGTCAGCGTGACCGGCTCCGGTGATGAACATCTTCTCACCGTTGAGGATGTAATGGTCACCGTCGCGAACCGCAGTCGTCTCAATACTCGCGACATCGCTTCCAGCCGCCGGCTCTGTGACGCAATAGGAAGCGATTTTTGGCTCTTTGACGAGCCGACCGAGATACTCTTCCTTCTGCTCCTCTGTGCCTCCGGTGATGATTGGTCCCGCGGTCAAACCATTCGAATACGCCGCGGTACTGAACCCTGGGTCTCCCCAAGCAAATTCCTCGATGACTAGTACTTCGTCAGCGATTCCCATGCCCATGCCACCATACTCGGCAGGAATGTGCAGATTGGTTAGGCCTAGTGCGTGAGCTTCGCCAATCGCCTCGAGAGGGAACTCGTTCTCGAGGTCCCAGTGCTCAGCGTGAGGCCTGACTGAATCCCGCGCAAACTCGTGGGCGAGTTCGCGCAACATCTCCTGTTCCTCGGACAATCCGAAGTCTGCCATGAACTCGCCAGCGGTCCTCCCGCCTTAGCCGTTCGCACCGCTGTTGCGGCTGATTTAGGAACCTTCAGTTAGTGAAGCCGAGGTTCAACCGAAGTACAGGAATGCCATGTACGATAGGTAACCGACAACCATAGTAGCCCCGACACGTCTACCGATTTCACGATCATCAAGGAGCATCGCAGCAACTAATCCGGAAGTCAGGATAACCACCCAGATATCTCGTCCTGCGAATTCAGCAGCGATATCGATGCCATCTCCAACGACCGAGGCGATACCAAGAATTCCGAGGATGTTGATTACGTTCGAACCGAGGACATTGCCGACGGCGACTCCCCCTTGATTCCGAAACGCAGCAATCAGAGTTACAGCCAATTCAGGGAGGGATGTGCCAAGAGCGACCATGGACAAACCGATGACGGTGTCTGGGATTCCATGTGCTTCCGCCAATCCAGTTGCTCCATTGAGCAAGAGCACCGCACCCTGCCAGATCATCATCCCTCCAGCGATGGTTGCCGCGATGGCGAGAATGATGTTGTCTGGTAACCAAGTATCCTCTTCTTCGTCATCCTCACTCTTTCCTTTGGAGTAGAGATAGGAATAGGTGTAGTAACCAACCAAAAGGAGCAGCATGATGATGCCGCCTTCGTAGGGGATTTGTCCTAGATAGACGAAGGCGGTCAACAGCACAGTCGCCACGATGACAGCCATGGCATCGCGGCGCAGTCCTGCGCCTGCATCACTACCTGAACCTAGCATGCAGGCGGTTCCAAGGACCAGCAATACATTCGCAACATTCGAGCCCAACACGCCACCGACAGCGATGTCTGGCTCGCCTTGAGCAACCGCTTCGAGAGCTACAGCCAACTCAGGGAGGGAGGTTCCAATCGCAACGATGGTGAATCCAACCAGAAGCGGTGGCACATTCAACCGGTATGCTATCTTGATCGCACCCTGCACAACACCTTCGCCTCCACTCATGAGCAGGGCGAAGCCAATGAGGATCAACGCGGGGTCTGAGTCAAGCATCGCTATCACGCTCTCTGTGCCCCGCTCATGATGTTTGAGTTCATTCCCATCGCTCGCATGCGCGACACCTCAACATTCT
>DUJH01000049.1:8370-8934 GCA_013329905.1 Candidatus Thalassarchaeaceae archaeon
CTCAACATTCTCTCACTCGCGATGCATTATTCGCACATCCGTCTGATGTGACGGACGACGAGTTCTGCAGTAGGAATCGTGTGGTCTTCGAGTGGTGGTGAGAATGGCACGGGGGTGTCCAAAGCGCCGATTACTACGGGTGCATTCTCGAGGTTCCAAAACGCCTCTTCGAGAATACGACTGCTCACCGTGTGACCCAAACCTCCGGTGTACTGCGCCTCTTGTAGGACAATCAGACGGCCTGTTCTTCGCACGGAATCGATGCAGGTCTGCGCATCGAATGGTTGCAGCGTTCTGAGGTCGATGATTTCTGTTTCTATGCCTCGCTTGGCGGCTACAGCAGCGGCTTCGAGAGCTACGTGTACCATCGCTCCCCAAGTGACGATTGAGAGGTCTTTGCCGCCTCGGATTACGCGAGCTTTACCGATGCTTGATTCTGCCCGCGCGAGGCGTTCATGAACCGATTTAGTGTCTACAATTTGATTGATTGAGTCGCCCCAACCCGTCTTTCCTCCACGCAATCCGTAGAGTCCGAGGTGTTCGAGGAAGATGACTGGGTCGTTT
>DUJH01000049.1:9199-13851 GCA_013329905.1 Candidatus Thalassarchaeaceae archaeon
GAACCAGGACTCGATCATATTGGCATGGAAGGGCCCGCTCCGAGTCTTTGCTCCGAGTGGTATTCTAACTGTGAGTGGCACTTCCGCGCCCCAGCGCCATCGTAGTTGGGCTGCGTTATTTATGAGCGGATTCATCGCTAGTGCAGCGAATCCGCCGAATTGGATTTCTGCAACCGGTCGGAGGCCGCCGAGAGCCGCTCCTGTGGCCGAATGGATGATGATGGCCTCGGACAAGGGCATATCGAGAAGTTTGTCCGAATGGCCTCGGTTTTTGAGTGGAAGATTCATCCCAAAGGCACCGGCGATTTCCATGTCTTCGCCCATGAAAACCATGGAATCGCCGTACTGATCGGCTAATGCAACCATGCCGTTTTGGATTGCCTTACTGTAAGTCCAGGATTTTGGGGCGTCAGAGAATTCGATATCGACATTGCCCACGGGGACTTGGGGGTCAGGTCCAGGCAGGCTTACTCCGAAGCGATCGTATTGCTCTGAATGAGTTGTTGCATCGTGGATGGAGGTGATCCCTGCGGTGACTGAATTGCCTTCTGGCCAAGCTGCCGCTTCCATTTCTTGGCGAGCTACGTCGACCGCTGCTTGCTCTTCTGCTTCCATATGTGCGAGGCGGCGCTCACTGACGCCTAGGCGGATGAGGTGTTCGCGATGGTTTGGAATTGGATCTTTCTCGGCCCAATAGGTCAGTAATTCGCGATCGACGTAGCCTGGTGGATTACCACTGGCTGCTCCGAGGTAGAGGTCGTCGTGATGATGGGCGTGTCCGCATCCTCGCATCGTTTCGACGTGGATTAGTGTGGCTCCACAACCGTCGAGGGCGTATTCTCTGGCTGCGGCTGTAGATGCGTGAAATTGAGCGGGGTCTGCTCCATCAATCGTCCAAGATGGGATCCCCATTGAGTGCCCCTTGTCTCCGAAGGTCTCTGCTCCTGATTGACCGACGGTGAATGTATCGAGGGCGATCTGATTGTTTTGAATCATGTATGATATCGGTAGCCCTCGGGCACCGGCGAGGTTCATTGCTTCCCAGAACTCCCCGCTGCTGCTACAGCCCTCGCCTACTGGTGCAAGGTGAAAACGAGGCACTTCGAGCCTACTGGCTGCCAGCGCAATGCCGGTTGCTGTGGCGCTGGCAATAGGGAGTGGGGCGGTTGGCGGCAGGACTCTCTTGCTCCAATTCCCGACATGGAGGTCTCTCCCCCCTGCACCTTCGATACCTCCGTCCATGTAGGATGTAGACTTGCCAACTTGGGCATTGAAAATTTCGAGAGGGGTTTGGCCCATCGATAGGGCGAGGCCGACGTCGCGAATCATCGGAGCGATGACGTCGGCCTCGTTGATTGATTCAGCGGGGATGTCTATTGCGCGAGTCATTGATGTTGCACAAGCTACGACACCTTCCTGCCAGGTTGAGCGGAATCCCTTACCTCCGAATCGCTCTCCGTCTGGCGTTGAAACTCCATTGATGAAGAGGTCCTTGAGGTGCTCGTCAAGGGCGCGGGTACGGTGCATCCATCGCTGCCATTCGAAACGTTGTTCGACGGTTACGGCAGCAATGTAGGCCATCCGTCGCAAACATAACGCGACATCTCTCATCATGCGCACTGCGCGCCTGTCGAGGTAGAATGAACCGCTCCGGCGAGGAATGATTTCTTCTTGAGCGAGACCTGCAAGCCCGGGCTCGTAGACGCGCTCGCTCAGTACTTGCGAGTAAGCATCACAGAATGATTGACTGAATTCATGGAAGGAGAGTCCGTTGAAACGCTCTGGAGGATTGAGGGAGTTCCAGCATTCGAATGCCGACTCGACATGACCGTCGTATCTTTCGATGAGGAATCGCATCAATTCAGAGCGAACTGTATCGTTTGGTAGTGGGGCGGCGAATTCGAGCGCTTGCTTCGGACTCCAGTCAGCCCCCCAGAGAGGGGGGAGGTCTTGCTGGTTGGAGGGGCCTGCTCTCTCCGTTCTCGAGTCTGCAACCGTTTCACCAGAGTCTCGCAGAGATACTTCTTGTTGCAACTCTTCTAGCGAGGTCTCATCTGTTCGCTCCCAAACTTGAGCTTGCTGTTTACGCCCGCGGCCGCTGCTTGAACGATCGAGTGTGACTCTGATTCGTTGTTCACAGGCAATGCACTTCCTATCGAGTCGTGTTGTCGATTGGTCGCGGGATTTCCAGGTCTGATGCTTACCGCAAGAGGGGCAGCGCCAGATGCCGCGGCGACCTGTCATGGGGATCTCCAGTTTGCACTACTACAACAAAGAATCGCTGCACGTCTCCCATTCGCACCACTATCGGAGTGCTTGCTAATGGTGCAATACCATAATTCAGGTGTATTTTAGGATTATTAACCACAATTCAAACGATGTTTGCTTGGTGTATTCACCACTAATGAGCAAAAAACTCTTGCAGAAAGAGCTCTTCACCGAATAATCTGCCGAATAACCACAATTAAAGAAGGCATTAAGGGATATTCCACCACTAATGAACCAACGTTCAATACTTGGGGACCGTAGAATCTACTTGATCAGCCCACAGATGAAGCCCGCCAACCATGTTCCAGATTCGCGCACGGTTCCAGCCAGCCTGCCCCAGCCAGTGTGCAATAGCGTTCGATCGGCCACCAACTCGACAATAGACTACGATATCACGATCTTGTGGAATCTCCTCTGAGCGTGAAGGGACAGAAATGTGTGTGATTCGTAGGTCAGTCCCTGGCAAGGAGACAATCGATTCCTCGGCTGCCCGCCTAACATCGAGTAGGAATGGATTCCAACCGGAAGTTTTCCTCTGGACGAAGTCGGCGGGTGTAATCTCCAGAACTTCACCTGGTGCTGGCTCAGGTTCACTTTGCTGACTTGCACACGCCGCCATTACCAGCTCTTCTGACATTTCTCGAACCACCTCTCGGTTCGCATCCCGCTCAAATGTTAGCGCTCGCATCTTCATTGTCTTAGCATCAATCGCGAGCAATTGGCCCGAGAGAGGTTCACCAACGTCAAGAATCAGTTTGATGGCCTCGGCAGCCTGAATGCTGCCGACGATTCCGGGAAGAACTCCGAGAACGCCCGCCTCCGCGCAATTTGGAGCAAGTTCAGGAGGCGGAGCACTAGGGAATAAATCACGATAATTGGGCCCACCCTCGTGATTGAAAACGCTGACTTGCCCTTCGAATCGGTGGATGCTTCCGAAGACCCACGGAGTTCCTAGGATTTCGCATGCGTCGCTAATCGTGTAGCGAGTGGGGAAGTTGTCGGTTCCGTCGATGATAACATCGTATCCCGCAAGTAATTCTAGCGCATTTTCGACATTCAGCCTGACCTCGTGCTCTACTACCTCGACCTCCGGATTCAACTGCTTGATTCTGATAGCCGCCGATTCGACCTTGAGAGACCCTACGGAGGCGGTGGCGTGGATTACCTGCCGCTGCAGATTTGTGATATCGACGCGATCGTCATCGATGATGCCGATGCGTCCGATACCTGCAGCGGCTAGATACAGAAGTGCCGGAGACCCCAAACCTCCAGCCCCGATGACCATCACAGAGGCATTGAGAAGGCGCTTCTGCCCCTCTTCACCCATCTCTGGG
The DNA here is from genome assembly GCA_013329905.1 of Candidatus Thalassarchaeaceae archaeon. Taxonomy (GTDB): domain Archaea; phylum Thermoplasmatota; class Poseidoniia; order Poseidoniales; family Thalassarchaeaceae; genus MGIIb-O1; species MGIIb-O1 sp8684u. The sequence goes on from DUJH01000049.1 coordinate 12,802, forward strand.
AGGATCAGATGACGTGCGTATCGAGCGCGTTCTGCCGCAGTCAGCTCATCTGGCACGCACATGAGGAAAGACGACTCATTCATGGTGGCTTCGGCTTGGCAAGTTGCGTAGCGAAGCCAATTTCGCTCCTAAAACTCAGTGCTGATCTTCCATCCACCGTTCTGCATCGATCGCCGCCTGACACCCCATCCCTGCTGCAGTAACCGCCTGCCGGTATCGAGTATCGACGACATCACCGGCTGCGAATACACCCGGGACGCTGGTCATCGTGTGTTCGTGGTGCAAGATGTAACCTGAATCATCGGTCTCAAGTTGACCTTCGAGGAACGAGGTAATCGGAGTGTGACCGATAGCGATGAACGCCCCGTTGCAAGCGATTTCCTCGGTTGAACCATCGCGCGGATCTTCGAGCAGTGCACCAGTTAGGCCATTTTCATCAGATAACCACTGTTTTACTGAGCGAAAGGTCTTGATCTCGATTTTGGGGTGTTCAACCGCGCGTTCGTACATTACTTTCGATGCGCGAAAAACATCACGTCGATGGACGATGGTAACCTTGCTTGCAAACCGCGTGAGGAATGTTGCTTCTTCCATCGCTGAATCGCCACCGCCGACAACGATAATCTCCTCATCGCGGAAAAATGCTCCATCACAAGTAGCACAGGTGCTAATCCCACGACCCTTCTGAGCATCCTCTCCTTCGACACCCAGCCAAATCGCCTCAGCACCAGTGCAGATGATCAAGGTCTGAGCGCGGAATTCCTCACCCTCGACCCAGACCTTGAACGGTCGCTCGCTAACATCGACGCGCTCGACATTCTTGTCCTGCACCTCGAGCCCGAATCTCTCAGCCTGCTCGCGCATCTGAATCATCATGTCTGGACCTCCAATCCCTTGTGGGTAGCCTGGGAAGTTTTCGACGTCGGAAGTTAGCATCAATTGACCACCGGAAGCGTAGCCAGCGAACATTAGAGGTTCAAGCATCGCTCGGGCCGAATACAGTCCTGCAGTATATCCCGCCGGTCCCGAACCGATGATGATGGCATTGCG
>DUJH01000049.1:14016-19639 GCA_013329905.1 Candidatus Thalassarchaeaceae archaeon
CTTCACCCAATGTTCGGCGTTCTTTGAACATTGACTCTCGTGATTTGTGCTTTGATACCGAATCTGGAACCCTTGCGACATGATTTCAACCATGCATGCTCTCGCTTTACTCATGGCTTGGCGCCGCGTTCCTCCTCCCGAATCAGACAAACAGGCTCTCGCTGAGAACCACGCCTCTTGGGACTCCCTTGCTGAAGTGCATGCACAGGGTAACGGGGCCGAGTTCTACAGGATTGAACAGTGGTTAGCTGGTGAGTGCAAACTCGGCCCTTGGGAGATTGAAGAGATGGGCGATGTGGCAGGAAAATCTCTGCTTCATCTTCAGTGCCACATCGGGACAGATACGCTTTCTTGGGCGCGCCGAGGGGCGCGTGTAACGGGCCTTGATTTCTCACAAAATGCGCTCACTGAGGCCCGACGATTCGCTGAAATCCTAGGTATCGATGATGCCCGATTCATCCACTCAACCGTTGCCGATGCGGCCGATTCTTTGGAAGGTGAGAAATTCGACATTTTGTATACTGGAAGAGGGGCTCTGTGCTGGTTGCCCGACCTCGACGAGTGGGCTTCGATATGCGCTAAATTGGTCAAACCAGGTGGTCAAATCTATCTCGAAGAATCAACACCATTCGTCAACACTCTCGAACCACGAGAAACTTCTGAAGGCTCCTTATTTGCGCCGAAATACGATCTATTCTACGAGGGGCCAATCTCTGAAATTGGCGAGGGTTCGTACGCTGATCCCGAGTTGGAGGGTGAGCGTGTCACTCATTGCTGGGAGTATCGTTACGACACGGTCATCAACGCGCTCGTGAAAAATGGATTTCAAATCGAGTCTTTTGTCGAGCGTGACGAACTTTTCTTCGATCCATGGCCCGACAAATTCGAACCTTCACGCCCGAATTATTGGCGCTTGAAGGAGGACGAAGTGCGCTTCCCACTTTCTTTCACCTTGAAGGCAAGGCGAGTCTGAGGACTGAGATTCTACGCTCAATTCTGCATTGCGATGACCGCGCCGACAGCGGCGCGGGCATGCGGTTCAAGGCGGGGTTCAATGTGTTCTGGCTCAGCCCCAGGCCCAATGATTCCAAGTCCAATCGGCTTGTTGTGTTTGATTTGCAATTCGATGATAGCTCGAGTAACCGATTGACCCATGACCAGACCGTGTTGAGTCTGACCACGCTCGATTATACCAAGTGCAATCGCCCCATCGACATCCTCTCGCATCAACAATCTCTCCAAGGCCAGTGGCACTTCCATCGAACCCGGAACCCAAACTGCCTCGGTCACCTCTGCATTCTTCGAGGCGGCTTCGTCGCGTGCGTGCTCGAGCATCCGCTTGACCTCAGCCTTGTGAAAGGAACCACACACAGCAGCGATTCTCACGACTCCACCCCCATACGTCGAATCGTGTCGACAACAGCCTGAGTGCGAGAATCAATCTCGATATTCACAGAATAACCGACTTGCTTCTCACCTATCGTCGTGACCCTCAGCGTTTCGGGAATAATGTGCAAGGCGAAGCTAGATTCACCAACCTCACCAACTGTCAATGACATTCCATCGACTGCGACATAGCCCTTCTCTAGAATGTACGGAATAGCTTCGGTAGGATTCTCGATTAACAAGTCGACACCCTCACCACGCTCGGTTCGTTGCAGAATCCGCGCAGTCATCAAAATGTGTCCAGAAAGGATGTGACCACCGAGCTCATCACCCATACGAAGTGAGCGCTCAACATTCACCCAATCATCAGCAACCAAGCTACCAAGCGTCGTTCGCTCAAGAGTCTCAGGTATCGCATCGAAGCGAACCGTCGTACCCTCAATTGAGACCACAGTCATGCAAACTCCGTCAAGCGCGACACTTGCTCCGACCTCGAGTCCCTCATCGAATCCAGAGAGGTCCACAACAAAACTGCGAATCTCTTCACCGTCCTCGATGGCAGTAATCTGACTAATCCCAGCCACGATGCCGGTGAACATACTCAATCCTCCTCGTAAGGTCCGCCAGTCTCGCCCGACCAAAGGTCGATGATCCGAGCGATGATTTTGCGAGTACCATCCAAATCGTCTGCCAAACCTTCAACCCGCACGACATCCACATGGCCCCAGCCATTCGAATCCAGACCAGCCTTGATTGAATCACGAGAGTGTTTCTGATCGTAACCTAGTGCAATCACATCGGGTTTGACGACATCCAAGATGTCGAAGATTGGAACAGTCGGTGGATTACCAATAATCGCCTTGTCGACCGGCTTCAAGCCCTCGACCATACGCTGACGCAGGTCCTGATTAGTCACAGGTTCGTGTTTCTGCTTGCGAACCGTATCATCGTGTGCGACCACGACCACGAGTTCGTCCCCGAGTAACTTTGCTTGCTCGACATAGTGCAGGTGGCCGGCGTGCAGTAGGTCGAAAACCCCGACCGCCATGACTCTGACCATCAAACTCTCCCACCCGTTTAATCCCGTCAATGCTTCGGTTGCAAATTTATTCCAAATGCTTCGGTTATCTCGGCCCGCCGCTCCGATTTCACTCGATTCCCAACGCGCCCAAAAGGTCCGCTCCGGTAATCATAGGAATGCCACGCTCTGCCGCATACTCACGTGCTGCTGCGACGCTCAGGGCACCGTCGCCGTCTGGCTGCAACATCTCCGCGCCTATGGTCGCGGGCACTTGGCCCGCGAGCCGCGCGATGGCCACTGCGAGTTCGGTGTGCCCCTGCCGCGTGACCAAGCCTCCAGGTGACTCTCGGCAAACCGGGATGTGTCCAGGTGTACGGAACTCAGCGCCGAGCAGAGCGTAGGCTTCCTCGCCTTCGCTGTCTTGAGCGAGAAGTTCTCCGGCTAACTCTCCAAATCGGCGGGTTGTCAGGGCTCGGTCTCGGTCGGTGATTCCTGTGTATGTGTCGCGGTGGTTGATTGAGAGAGTGAATGCTGACCGAGCATCATATTGCAGATCATTGGTGATGAGATGGCCGAGCACAGGATTCTGTTCGACGAGGGCTGGGTGTGTGTGAATGTCCTGAAGCCAGGGTAATCCGAACATTTTGCCGATTTCATCGCCGNNGTCTCGGTCGGTGATTCCTGTGTAGGTATCGCGGTGGTTGATAGAGAGAGTGAATGCCGACCGAGCATCATATTGCAGGTCATTGGTGATGAGATGGCCTAGGACAGGATTCTGCTCGACGAGGGCTGGGTGCGTGTGGATGTCCTGAAGCCAGGGCAATCCAAACATTTTGCCGATTTCATCGCCGACTGCGAGAAAGAGAAGTCCGCCGCAGTCCTTGCGCAGGGTGCGCATAACCTCTGGAGTTGCGGCGGTGGCCGGCCAAAGAAGATCGGTCTCCTTCTCGCGAAAATCCGAATCGAAGACCATCACTGGCTGGCCGGCAGCGAATGCTGCAATGACCTCGTCCACACTGGATGACACGCTCTTGGGAGAGGTCATTGATACCCTTAATTTCCGGTCCTGACTTCTGACCTAGGTGCTGCCGTCAGGCTTCCATTACGAGACCATCTATCACCGATATTCAGTGTCAGATTGTTTTGTAGTTAGTCGCAGGGTTGTAATGAGTTGACCATAGGGCATGGTTATGGTAACTGTCCGGGCTCCGCTACGAGTGGATCTCACAGGAGGCTGGACCGACCTTGTACCATTCACCAATGACTTCGGGGGGGAGGTCGTCAATTTCACCATCAACAAGTACGTCACTGCCCACTCAGATGGTGCCGGTGAAGTTTCGTTCAGCTTCGATGTCCCTGCGGGCTCAGGCCTCGGAGCAAGCGGAGCGCTGAACGTCGCTAAAATCGCCGCACTGCAAGGTATCGAAGCGATGTCACTAGAAGAATTAGCAGAAGCCGCCTACCAAGCCGAAACTGCGGCGGGAAACCGCTGCGGTCGCCAGGATCAATGGGCCGCAACACACGGCGGCTTCAACCGATTTTTATTCATCGCTGACTCGGTCGAACGATTGCCATTCGAGCCAGCGCCATCAGCCCGAAAATGGCTGAAAAAACATCTCCTAATCGCCCACTCGGGAATATCTCACAAATCAGGGGATATCCAGAACCGTGTCTGGTCGCGTTACGATGAGGGCGACGCTCAGGTCATCGAGGGTCTGAAGGCCATCAGACTCTCCTCCCGGACCATGGTAGATGCCCTCCAGAGAGACCAGCGCCAACTGGTCGTCGAGGCTCTCAACGAGGTCTGCCGAGGGATCGATTTGATCGATCCCTCGATACACGATCCATTCCGCTCAGTCATCGATCCATTGCTTAGCAGTGGTGCGGTAATGGCTTGGAAAGCCTTGGGGGCAGGAGCGGGTGGATGCGCTGCTTTGTTGTGCAATCCGATGCAGGTATCATCCGTCCGTTCAGACATCGAGAGATTAGGTTGGGAAATAATCGACTGGAATTTCGAGGAAGAAGGAGTCGCAATTTGCTAAGAGCGAGTTATCTCGGGCGAACCCTCAAACACAGCATTAGATTCGTCCTACCCATGGTAGGACGCCGTACCCTCGTTGCAAGTGCATTGATTCTGGTACTGATTCTGCCGATGGCCGCCTCGACTCTGCTAGTCAATGAAGGCCGAGGGGGTTACGACGCTGATGGTGTTTGGACAGAAAGCGTCGAACTTCCACTTCACCACGAGTGGTGGCTTGATTGGAGCCGTGACAAGGACCATGATTCGATTGATGACCGACTGGAGTGGTTGCTCGAACAGCCTGTTGATTTCCAAGAGGATTGGTGGAGGCGAGCTCCTGCTGGACACGCTCGGGTCTTCATCGGTTTTGACCACCACCCGAGCGATGCGGATGTTTCAGCTCTCGAGTCAATGGGCGTCATAGTGACTTTCAGGGCGACTTATCTCGATACGTTAGCCGCATCGATACCTCTCGAATTGATTGGGGTGGAAAGTCCGTTATTCGAGCTCAGTGGATTGGTTATGCTCGAAGATCTCGGATTGGCGGAACCTCACATGAACGAAGCCAATCCAAATATGGGAGTCAACGATGTTTGGGCAGAATACGGCTTCGATGGAACAGGAGTCACGATTGCTGTGCTCGACACAGGAGTCAGAGGAGACCACGAGGGTCTCAACGATATGGACGACGACCCATTCACTTGTGTCGACGAACCGCCAAACCCTCTAGACCCGAATCCTGATCCCATTCCAGCTGATTGTGATCCTAAGGTCAAGGCATTCTACGATGCGGTATACACCGATTCAGAGCAACCGGCCAGCGAGTCATTCGATTCGGGAACTCATGGTTCTCACGTGGCTGGCATCGCTGCTGGAACCGGCGGCGGACAAGCTGCTCCAGACGGCTCCCGATACATTGGAACAGCACCCGGAGCCTGGGTCATCAACATCCTCGCCTGTTGTGAGGGGGATATCGAGGACATCATCGAGGGCGCTCAGTGGGCCATCGACAACAAGGAGCGTCACGGTATCGACATCCTCACCTCCTCTTTGGGTGAGCAGCAATTTGAGGTCCACTTTGACAACGATGGCTCAAGCACTTGGAGCCGACAGATGGATGCTGTCGCAGAGTCCGATATCATCACCACACTGTCTGCCGGCAACGAGTTCGGTGGAATCACTGCTGCCGGTTGCAA
>DUJH01000049.1:19870-31595 GCA_013329905.1 Candidatus Thalassarchaeaceae archaeon
GACAAGAATCTCGGACTGGCTATCTACTCTAGCCGAGGTTACACCTCAGACGGCCGAGTTAAGCCCGACATTTCGACCATCGGCTCAAACATCATGGCACCCGACGCCGCGACAAATGATGGTTACACCAGCAAGTCTGGAACCAGCATGGCAACGCCTCTCATGGCCGGAATCGCGGCTCTGATGAAGGAGGCCAATCCAGACCTCACTCATTCCGAATTCAAGGATATCCTCGCTGCTCATGCCATCGAGCGTGAGATTAGTCTAGGCGATCCTGGATTCAACGATTGCAGTCTGCTCGAGACTCGCCCTGACAACGAATTCGGCTACGGTCAGGCCGATCCGATGGCTTTCGTGGAGGCAGCAGGAAGCATCGACACATCGCTCAATGTGAGCATGGAGATTGTCACGATGCAAGAAATCGGTAATGAGAGCTACATACGTGGCTCATCATCCGGAGCAGATGTAGGATCATCTAGCCCAGGTAGTCAGACTAGGATTGAGGTACGAGTCGGTGGCGGAGAATGGAAGATTGCGGATGATGACTCCCCACTGGATGACTGGTCAAAATGGAGCATCAAACTGGATCCGCATTCGGAGTCTGGAAACTCGACGATTTATGCTAGGCTTATCGTCGATGATGGCCACGTCTCCCCCGTCGATGCCCGTCGAGTGATACTGCTAGACCAACCTGCGTCTGCAGTCGCCTCTAGTGGGTCTAGTAGCACAAGCATACTGATTATCGGAGTCGGACTGATGGTAGCAGTCCTAGTCGGGTTCGTAATCTACAACAGAGAACAACTTGTAGAAGAGTGGTTCGAAAGTCAGAGTCTGACTGAAAATAGACTCAGAAGGATGGTCTCTCTTTGCGTCCTATACTTCGCCCAGGGTTTGCCTTGGGGATTCGCCTCGGTCGCCTTCGCTGCATATCTGGCTGACAACGGACTTACCCCTCAAGAGATTGCTATACTATTCGCAACAATTGCACTGCCTTGGACATTCAAGTGGATTTGGGGGCCAGTAATTGATACGGTGAATATGCCACAATTTGGCTCTCGGAGGCTATGGATTATTTTCGCGCAGTTCGGGATGGCTGTTTCTATAGGGACTCTGCTCCTAATTCCAGACTTGAAGAACGAACTAGGTCTGGTAATCAAATTACTATTCATTCACAATATATTCGCCTCACTTCAGGACGTAAGTACTGATGCACTGGCCGTGGACGTACTTCTCGATGACGAGGTCTCCAAGGCCAATGGGTACATGTTTGCATCTAAGCGAGCAGGGATGATCATTGGTGGAGCCGTTCTAGGGGGATTCGCTACCCAGATTGGAATAAGGGGTATGCTATCCATCCAATTGCCACTGCTTCTTCTGATAATGATCCTGCCAATGTTCCTTTATGAGAAGCCTGGGACTCGGCTATTCCCCTGGTCCAGTAGGTCGGAAGATGGTGAATCCTCCTCAATAGATCAGTCTGTTGCTACAGACTTCGTGGATGAGGATCTATACTGGGAGGACTCGGAGGAATCGAGGTGGTGGGCTGCTGTGGCCGTGGGCAAGTCCACATTCAACGAGAAAATTTCCCTTCCAGCATTTATCACGATGATCTCGATATTTATCTTCGTATCCGGCCTATTGTTCGCAATCGTCTCAGTGGACTTGACCGTTCCAATTTACGGTTGGGCCAAGAAAGTTGCATTCGGAGGCTTATTACTCGCTGTAATTGTGTATTTTGTTACGACCAAACTATGGAAAACAGCAATGGGAAATCGGGTGCCCAATCCATTCTCTTTGTTGCCCCAATCCACTAGGAGAACTCTGGCTCAGACTAGTTTCAACTTGACCAAGGCATTCTCACTAAGATCGTCATTCTTGCTGATCTTCCTATGCCTTCTCTCTGAGCTGTACCTCTTCGTCGATCCAATCGTGCTTGACATCTTCATCAACAGAGCAGGATGGGAGCAGGAGAAGTACAATGTTATTGTCGGTGGCGTAGTTATCTTTGCCACGATGATTGGCCAAATCTCCGGTGGTATGCTAGGAGACAGGTACGGAGTCAGGAAGGTGGCTATGATTGGATTCACCTGTCTCGCCGCTGCAAACGCTCTGTTGGCAGTTCTACAGCCATTCTGGACCAATACTGCAATCATGACTACTTACTTGATAATCCGAGGGCTGATCAACGGAGTTGCTTGGATTTGTGTAATTGCCGTGGCGATGAAGATGACTTGGAGTAAGGTTGGAGGTACACAATTTACAGCCTATATGTCAATGTTCAACCTATCTGCTGTAATGGCCTACACGTTCACAGGAAAAATGCTGGATCTTTTCAATAATAACTACTCAACTGCCATCTATGTGGGGGCTGCTCTAACTATGATTACAGTGGTTTTCCTCTACTTCATCGATCCGGATGAGTGCAATAAGGTTCTAGAGAACAAATCCGAGGATGATGGAATCATGGATGCCGATTTAGGAGAGTCCGCTTGGTGGGATGAGGACGGAGGCGGTGACCCTGTCACAGCTGCATGATGAAGACTGGTTTTCCAAAGAAGGCAAATTGATGGAGGGAGCAAACCTTGACGAGCATGCAGCACTGGCTTGAATCCTGCGAGACAGACTTCCTTCTGTTCACTCAGACAGTCTGCCGTTATTGCACAGTGGCAAAGCGAGTTTTGGACTCAAAGGACCTCTCTTACACCGTAGTCAATTTCGACCATGAGGGCGATCTTCGCTTTGAGGTAATGAGAGAAACCGGGCACCGAACGGTACCGATTTGCATCGATATGAGAGGAGATACCCCCCTCTTCGTGGGTGGCTCGGATCATCTGATCAAATATCTCGACTGAGCGGACTTTGTTCTGAATCTCTCAGGCCGAATCAGCCATTCTTTGGATACCTGCCTTGAGTTCATCGAATTGATTGAGATTGACCATATGTCCTTTCTCATGTTCGAGGCGAGTGACTGGCCAATCGGCCGCCTCAAAGATCTCAACTTGTTCAACTGCTAGATGCATAGGGACCAAGTGATCGCGCGAGCCATGCATCCAGACCACTTCGCGCGGATGAAGAAATGGCAGACAAGCAGTCAGTGAATCTGGTCTAACAGTCTTGGTTCCGAGAAGGACGAGACCGAGGATACGCTCTTGCAAGTCGGTCTCGAGTAGGGCGGAAGCAATCGCTCCACCCTGAGAAAACCCACCCACGATTAGCGGTCCATCGGGCATCTGACTGATGACCTGCTGCATCGATTCGTCGACCTGCCCCATCGAATAATCATCTAGAGGCAGTGTCGGGTCATCTGCCCGTAGCCACCAAGCAAAGCCACCGCGAGTTGGATGTTCGATGGTGGCTTGTGGGCATAATAAATCCCATCCGCTCGGGCAAAGTCGCTCAGCGAGCGGCTGCATTTTGTCAGAGGTCCCGGTCATCCCGTGGAGCATGACAAGTGTGCCATTGGCCATTTGGCTACCTCAGATTGACCATGAATAGGTGATTCCGCCGGCGATGATGAGGCGTAGGTCTGAGTCGCCTGTGAAGGTCAAAGTCAGAGTGTACTCCTCGCTTGGGTAAGGGATGGTCCCTAGAGTCCCATATTCTTCCGCACCAGGTCCCCAAAAGCGCTCGAGAGCAGAGACCGAAGTGTGATCGCGCAACGTCAGCGTGATACTCGAACCACCACTTCCGCAAGCTGCGTCGAGATAGTAGATCATCTCGTCCCACTCGCCGTCTTGCGGGTGATTACTGACGAAGAAAGTGTCACGGAATTCGGCATCAGTACCAGCATTCTCCCAAGTTTTTGCATAAAGGTCCCCTCCGCGAATGAAGAATACCTCTCCAGTGTGGCCTTCACCGCCAGATGCAAATTGCATTCTGAGTTGTTCTACACCGTCGGCATCGGTCCAAGTGAAAGAGGAGAAGAAGCCGACTTCGGAGTCGTATGTGTAGTCGAGACGGGAGCCATCGGTAGCTTGGGCTGAGATTATGGCGAAATCTCGTGTTTTGTCCAGGACATTGGCAGTCCAGTCATTACTGAACAGAGTGAAGGTCCAGGACTGACCATTTGAGAGTGGGAAAGTGAGGACTGGTTGAGCAACGCCATTTTCGAAGGCACTGAGATTGTCATGAGTGATACGCCCGAGAAACGGGTTGTGGTTGAGGACTGCATGACGGCGAGCTTCGGTTTCGCTAGAGATTGCCAGCATGTAGGCCGTGCCTCCTTCCTCAGAGTCCGAGGCTACGACCAAGCGAGCTGTATCGTCCGAATAGTCTGGCGTGGAGAATGTGTAGAGCCACCAGTCACCAACCTCCCAGACGGGTGCTGTGAAAGGGTCGTCAGAACTCTTGCTGTCTCCGCCCCCGGTCAGGCCGGCACAACCCGCTAGGCCACTAGCCAGCAGTAGCAGGGTAAGACCTAGCGCTGCTGTCCGCATGACCTTCGCTCCACCCTGCCCATCATGAGTCTGACGCTGTTGCGTCAAGGGGCTCAGAGCATTCCGCCGTGTTTGACAACTAGAGTAGCGATGACCAGACTGACGATGCTCATCAATTTGATCAGGATGTTGAGTGAGGGGCCGCTGGTGTCCTTGAAGGGGTCGCCGATGGTGTCGCCAACCACTGCTGCGGTGTGAGCGTCGTCGCCCTTCTCGGCGCCATCGATGTGTCCTTGTTCAATGGCCTTCTTCGCATTGTCCCATGCACCGCCGGCGTTAGCCATGAACAGCGCCATGAGAACGCCAGTGACCGTTGCACCAGCGAGCATGCCAGCGAGGGATTCACTGCCGAGCATCAGCCCGACGATGACTGGACTTGCAATTGCGACCAAACCCGGCGCGATCATCTCGCGCAAGGCAGCCTTAGTTGAGATATCTACGCACTTAGCGCTGTCAGCCTCGACGCCTTCACGGCCTTCAAGAAGACCATCGATCTCACGGAACTGACGGCGAATCTCGTCAATCATCTCTTCAGCCGCACGGCCGACAGACTTCATCGTCATGGCTGCGACCACGAAGGGCAGCGAACCACCGACGAGCAAGCCTATGACCACCATGGGGTTGGTCAAGGAGAGGTCGAGGAGAATCTGCTCACCAAACTCATCCAAACCAAGCGCCGTCTCGGTGCTAGAGTTGAATGCAGCGAATAGCGCAAGCGCGGTGAGAGCCGCAGAACCTATTGCGAAGCCCTTTCCTATTGCGGCGGTGGTGTTGCCGATTGAATCGAGGCCGTCGGTGATGTCGCGCACGTCCTTGCCGAGACCACTCATCTCAGCGATACCGCCCGCGTTGTCGACCACAGGGCCGTAGGCATCGACGGTCATGGTGACGCCGACTGTTGCAAGCATTCCCATGGCCGCCATCGCGATACCATAGAGGCCGCTGAATTCGAAGGCCACATAGATGCCCACGCACATGAGGATGACTGGGACAAATACAGACTGCATACCGACTGCAAGGCCGGCGATGGCGTTGGTTGCACTGCCGGTCTTGGAGGCCTCACCGATGTACGGAATGGCCTTGACTTGGATGCCGAAAACCGGATCTATACCTGTGTAATACTCAGTAGCAAGACCGATTAGAATACCAACCAGACTACCGATGGCGACCGCATAGAGCGGACCGAGCCCGTATTGCCCATCGACAAGCAGTTCACCATCGATGGTCAACTCGGTCATGGCGAAATAGACGCCAATGAGGAAGAGAATCGCACCGACGAAGGTCGTGTTACGCAGCGCTGCTGCAGCGTCTCCACCCTTGAACAAACCCATCGAGAATACGCCGACGATGCTGGCGAGGTAGCCAATCGCACCGAACAAAATTGGCATCATAACGTAGGATGAGCCAAGGAATATGTCCGCCTCAGGATCATTTGCTGCCGCAGCGATGACCATAGCTGCGATGATGCTGCCAACGAATGACTCGAATATGTCCGCGCCCATGCCGGCGACGTCGCCGACATTGTCACCGACGTTGTCTGCGATAACACCAGGGTTGCGTGGATCATCCTCAGGGATACCTGCTTCGACCTTGCCGACAAGGTCTGCACCAACGTCAGCCGCCTTGGTGTAGATACCGCCACCCACGCGCGCGAATAGCGCAATAGAAGAGGCACCCATACCAAATCCTGCAATGGTACCCACTGTGTTGAGGTCCTGTCCGTAAAGGAGGTACATCAGCGATATACCAGCAAGGCCAAGCCCACCGACGGCGAGGCCCATCACGGCACCACCGTTGAAAGAAGTCTCTAGAGCCGCAGCCTGACCGCCGTCAGCCGCCGCCTGAGCAGTGCGTCCGTTGGCGCTGGTTGCTGCCTTCATGCCGCTAAATCCAGCCATCACGGAACATGCAGCGCCAATGACGAAGGCAATCGCAGTTTCGGTACCGAGACCGATGCTGCTACCTGCGGCCAATAATACCGCTACAACGGCGATGAAAATGGCCAGCATTTTGTATTCCGCAAAGAGGAAGGCCATGGCACCCTCTTGAATTTGCTTGGTTATTTTCGCGACTGTGCTGTTCTCAATCTCGATTGAATCTACTTTTCTGTAAAGCATGAAAGCAATGAGTAGACCGAAGAGTCCGGCCCCCATTCCAATCATCCCAAGTTGTTCTCCGTCCATGATATCACCAATCAGTTTGAGTCGCCGACCTGCGGTCCGTATTTAATCCGAATCCACATAGCCCGCCCCTTCGGGGCGGAGAATCATCCTCTTTGTGAGATGACAATATCAGCAAATGAGGCGAGGATGCCAGCACCGTCGTGCTCGCCTTTCATTGAGTTGAATACCTCCTCACTGATGTGTCCCCAACCGTAGGCACGCTCGATTCTCGCACGCGTCGCTTCGGGATGGAACTGTATTCCCCAGGCTGGTAAATCCGTTCCATCTGCATCGTGGACTCGCACCGCAGACACGCCGTTATGCGATGTTAGTCCAAGCAAGGTGCAGCAATCGGGGACAGTCATTACGTGATCTTGGTGACTGAATACGCCAGCAACGCATTCGACATCCTCAGTGTGTGAAGTTAGCAGTTCATCGCTTCCGCCTGTATCTGTCAGGTCAACGTTCCAGATACCGCTCGAGAGTTTGTCGGCCCGCTCGATGTTACCACCCAGAGAATGGCAGAGTAATTGGTGGCCGAAACAAATTCCTAGAGTTGGCCGGCCGGAGAGAGCGGAGGCTCGTAGGAGTGATCCGGCTGGCCCCATCCAATCTTCCCAGATGCTGACATTGCGACGCGATCCACTGCAGACTACCGCGTCGAGGTCGAGTGCAGCGAGCCACTCAGACATGCGCTCGTCATCCTCATGCATCGGCATTACGATTCGACGAAATCCGACTTTTTGCTCACCAAATTCGACTGTTGTTGACTGCCAAAACGGGTAATCATCATCCCAGTGTGGGACGTCGATTTCCTCCAAGGTAACCTCGCCCTGCGCCTCAGCCTTAGCTCCAGCCTCAAACGATTGCATCTGAGGAGTAACAAGGAGCAATTCGACATTGCCGCGCTCCGCAAAGGGCTGGATTACCTCTTGATTGCCTCCATGCCCGAATGCGGCGCGCTCGACTAGTAGGTCGACCATCAGCACTCGGACCGAGTCGGACATCAAACCGACCAACCCACCAATGGTTCAAAGCACCTCGCCCGTGAGCCGATACCGGTGGAAACGTATGGCTGAGGTCGACAAGCAGCTCATTCTCGAGTCGGTCGGTCCCGTGCAAGCCATCCTCGATGCGCACGATGGAGTGGTCAATGTCATCGATACTACGGATGGAGTCATCATGATCTCACTTGAAGGCGGATGCACTGGCTGCGCGTCAACTCCGATGACTGCAATGCAAATCTACTACTCGTTGATGAAACTCGAGATGGTCAACGATGTGATCTTCGTTAATGGAGAGTTACCAGCGTATATGCGAGCCTTCATTGATGACAAACTCGGTGTCGAGACGACTGAGTGAATCATTCTTCCTCGGATTCAGCTCGGCGCATCCGCATGATTTGATGAGGGTTGATTTCACCTTGCACATCGCGCCCTTTGATGTTCAGAGAGCCGGCAGCGGCGACTATTAGCGCGATGATTGCGAAGGGTCTTGCAACATTCTGCGAGCCCCAGAGTTCGCCACCCATGTAGTGCAGTGCGAAGAGCATGATTGCAGCCGAGACGCAGAGAGCCATGATCACGCGCTGTGCAAATGCCTCTCCCCACGGCGCGCGCGTGAAAGTTCCGATACTCATCCAAAACAGAGTGGCGAGACCGCACGATGCGACGGAGAGGGTCTCGAGTGCGGCGACAAGTTCCACGAAAGGCACACCCAGTGGTCCTTTGTGAGCATTGGCTAAGACCGGCGCTGATGAACAGACTCAAGTTTGGTGAGGTTGCGTTGGGTGCGTGGTCAACGTCAAGGGTTGGAGTCTTCCGAAGCCTCGCAGCACGGGGCCCCCATTCCAGACCAAGTCATCTGTGGTTGCTGTCCTCGAACAGGTTGGAGTGCTGCTCGAACTCGATGGAGCCAACCCGTTTCGAGTTCGCGCCTACCAAAACGGCAGCCGAGCCCTCGCCTCGATGGAGGATGATCTCCTGACGGTGGTACAGGAGGGGCGTTTAGTAAATGTCAAGGGAATTGGAAAGGGTATCAGCGGCCTCGTTAACGAAGCCGTGTTAGAGGGGACTTGGGGTGACCTCGCTGACCTCTATGCGAAGATTCCACCCGGCCTCCTCGAAATTGTCGGTATTCCTGGCCTTGGACCAAAGCGGGTACGTGTGATGTACGAGGAATTGGGTGTCGATTCTGTCGAGGCACTGAAGGCGGCTTGTGAGATGGGACACATCGCACCACTCTCTGGTTTCGGCGAGAAAAGTCAGCAGAAATACCTCGAGGGAATCGAGTTGCTGCGACGCTATCAGGGTCGCTCTCGTATGGATGTAGGACTTATTTTTGGGCGGGCGCTTGAAGCACGGGTTGCGGCTATTCCCGGAGTAACCCGTGCCCAACTCGCCGGCAGCGCCCGTCGTCGCCGCGAGACGATCGGTGACCTCGATATCGTCGCGGCGGCCGAACCAGCAGACCACGATTCTGTCATCGAGGCTATTCTCTCATTCCCTGGAATTGCCGAGGTCAAAGGCTCGGGCGAATCGAAAGTCAGCCTGATTCTTGAGCAGGACATGTTGGCAGGCGCACAAGACATCGGCAGCATGGACGCTCAACTCGCAGAGGCAATGATGGAACGCAGCGGCGATGCGACAATCGATGCTCAGGTGAGAATCGTCTCACCAGCGACCTTCCCCTTCACTCTCGCTTACTTCACAGGATCAAAGGAACACAATATCCGCATGCGTCAACTCGCCATTGACCGAGGTCTCCGCCTCAATGAATTCGGCCTATTCTCCGAAGCAGCCGCCGGTGATGCAATCGGTATGGAGGCGGCAAAACACACCCTCGAATGCGCTAACGAAGCCGCTATCTACAGTCATCTCGGAATGACTTGGGTTCCTCCCGAGATGCGTGAGGACACAGGAGAGATCGAGGCTGCCCAATCTTCCAGCCTGCCGCGCCTAATCGAACCCGCCGATCTGCGCGGCGCCCTGCACAATCACACCGTCGCATCCGACGGTGTCAACACACTCGAGGAGATGGCCCAAGCGGCCATAGACCTCGGCTGGCAATACCTCGGTATCGCCGACCATTCAGAGATACTCAACATCGGCGGGCGACAAATTGGCGTATCCGCCGATGGCATCCCAGCCCAAGCCGAGATGATTCGCGCACTCAACGAGGGCTGGGCTGACAAAAACCAAGACTTCCGAATATTCCACGGTTCCGAGTGCGACATCCTAGTAGACGGAGCACTCGACTACCCTGATGAAACCCGTCAATCACTCAGCCATATCGTTGGTTCAGTCCATGCATTAGGAAGTTGGCGCAATCGAGATGAGATAGCCAATACAGAAGCCCTGATTAAAGCCGTTGAAAATCCCACTTTCACGATTTTAGGGCACCCGACGGGAAGAATCTTGCAAGGCCGAGAAGGCTTCCCCGTCGACATGCACGCAGTGTTGCGTCGAATGGGAGAACTCAACGCCGAAGGCGAACTGAAAGCAGTCGAAATCAACGCATCACCATACCGCCTAGATCTCGATTGGCGCCTTTGCCGCTATGCCAAGCAACAAGGTGTGCCGGTGTGCATTAATCCGGACGCCCATGGAACGGAGGGTCTGGCGGACGTTTGGTACGGGGTGCAAATCGCTCGAAAGGGATGGTTGGAGGCTGGTGATGTTCTCAACACTCAGAGCGGAGTCCAGATGGAAGAGATTCTCGGACTGTGATGTCGAACAACTGCGACTCGCTGACGAAGATTCATCATGCACGCGCGTGAGGGGCTGTCATGCGAGTCATGCGCGGTCTTGTTTTCGGGGCGGTGTCGGTGCTCCCTGCATTCTTTGTGGGGATGGTAGCTTACGTCTTGATTGGTGGAGATACGGATTTCCCAGAGTGGGAGAATTGGATGTATGGTCCTTGCTACTTGCTCCCTGCCTTGATTGTCGGTGGCTCGTTACTCCTCGGTCTACGTGATGAGGAGGATGCTCAGTGATGCGACGAGCGGAACGGGCAGATCGAATCGGTGTTCAATTGGACGAATTGTATCCGACTACGCCAATCCCGCTCGACCATAACGACCCTTACACTCTGCTTGTTGCGGTGATGCTGTCTGCGCAGACTACTGACAAGAAAGTGAATGAGGTTACGCCGGCTCTGTTTGCGCTGGCTGATGAGCCGGCACGGATGGCGGAGCTCGAGGTCGACCAAATTCGTGAGATTATTCGTGAGATTGGACTTGCTCCGACGAAGGCGAAGAATCTCAAGCGGATGGCTGAGCAAATTTTGGATGGTGGGGGCGAGGTCATCCCCGATTGGGAATTCCTCGAATCGCTCGCCGGTGTCGGTCACAAGACGGCGAGCGTTGTCATGTCGCAGGCTTTTGGCGTGCCGGCCTTTCCAGTTGATACTCACATTCACCGTTTAGCCGCGCGCTGGGGCTTGTCGAGTGGTAGGAATGTGGTGCAGACTGAGCGAGACCTGAAAGCGGTCTTTCCGATGGACACTTGGAATCGAAGGCATCTGCAAATCATTTACTTCGGTCGCGAGTATTGTCCTGCCCGAAATCACGATTTGACTGGCTGTCCGATATGTGGATGGGCAGCGACAAAGAAGCGCATTCGCGAGGAATCGCGCCGCTGAGGCCCTAATTCCTGTATTTCAACTGCGGAATAGCAGGAAACCACCGCCGCCGACACAAGCGATTCCGAGCAGAAGTAGCGGTGTTTGGAGAGAGGAGATAGTGTCTCTTGAATTACGACCGTCTTGGCATTGTCCATCATCCCAGCCAGTGATTTGTCCGATCTGCCCGGTCGTGCTGTCGCAGTTTTCTTCGAGTTCTCCTTCGATGTAATCTACTACCATTCCAGCGCCGATCCAACCGATGATACAGAGTACACCGACGATGAGAGACAACGTGCCGCCAAAGGTTCCAGACTTGCCCATGGAGGGTTGGTCTCAGCAGGCTCTCTTGAATCCTCTCAGCCCGAGCATTCATCATACTGTCTCGGGTCGAGTGACCATGGCTGATGATTGGTTGACACTTGAGGTAGGGGATATCGCTCCAGAATTTGAGGCAGAATTGACTGATAGTAGCATCGTGAAGCTCGCCGAGATTCTGGCTGGTGG
>DUJH01000049.1:31827-48605 GCA_013329905.1 Candidatus Thalassarchaeaceae archaeon
CGAGATAATTTCGGAGCCTTCGAGACCTCTGGATACCGCATTCTCGGTGTATCGAAGGATTCGGCTAAGTCACATGCGAAGTTCATCGAGAAGCAGGGATTGAATTTCGACTTGATTGTCGATAAGGAAACTGACCTGCATCAGAAGTTCGGCGTATGGCGTGAGAAGATGAATTATGGCAAGACGTACATGGGTGTGAGCCGTTCCACATTCGTGATTGATACCGACGGCAGACTCTCTTGGGTTGGCTACAATGTCCGCGCGAAGGGCCACGTCGAGAGGTTGATGCGCGAACTCGGAGTAGCGGATTGAGATGGACATCGATGAACGGCGCCGGGTTGTCGCAACCTACCTACGCCGTTGTGTGATTTATTCCGATTCTTCGATTGAACGTAAGCGCGCGCGAGGCGAGGATGAAACTGAACTCGCGCGCTGGCAAGCTTTCCGCGAATTCACCGCCTATTCGGCTGGCGAAATCGAATCGGGTGTGCTAGATTCCTGGTTGACCGACGAGGAGGGGGAAGGTCCTCCACCGCCTTCGATTGGTTCCGGGTCATTCTCACTCGATCTATCTTCGATGACCTATCATGATCGCCGAGGGTGGTTAGCAGCTCTTCTAATGCCGCGCCCAGTGGTTCTTGTCGCAACGGTATCTGCCACAGGCGTCCAGAACATTTCCCCTATGTCTTCGGTTAATGTGGTCTCTAACTCGCCTCCTCTACTCACCATGTCATTATCAGTAGATATTGAGGGTAGACCACGAGACACTTTGGAGAATCTAAGAAATGGTGGAATTGGTTCACAGTGTACCGTCTTCGTATTGAATGCAGACCACGATTCTGCGTTAGCTGTCGATGCGACGGCGAGACCATTACTTCCTGATGAATCGGAATGGGATTTGCTTCCTGACACAGCGCCAAACCTAACAGGCGCACTGGCCGCTATCCACTGCGAATTAGCTGAACTCCACCCTCTACCAGCCGGTGCAAAGGGGTCTCTAGCAATTCTACAAATTTCATCCATCGATGTGCCAGAGGGATTGCGGTCGGATGCGGTGCCTCAAACTCTTTTCCAGATAGGATTCGATTCAGTAGGTCCTGCACCCAATCCTACAGATTGGCGATTCGGACTCAGCAATCACTGAGAATCGCCATTACCAAGCTGACCCCACTTGGCCATTCCAAGCAGATGTTTTTCTGTATCAACACGCATATTCCTGCCAGCAATCATCAGTAAGGTATCCGATTCGTTGAGCGCAAAGACTGGAAGTCCTGTTTGCTGACCGAGTCCTTGGATTCGATTTCTGCAGACTTCCTGCTGACTCGGCATGTGCGTCAATGATCCGAGGTCGGCGATCACTAAATCTCCGTGACCGAGCCTCGACTGAAGTCCATTGAGATTCAATCGATGAAGGTCATCCGGCTTGATGTAATGGACAAAGCGATCGGCGGGAGATGCCATCTTGTGAGTTCTTTCAGTCCAGATATCTTTGCCTAAATCGTGGAATGTGTCGTTGTTCTGTGGGCCGGGATCTGCCGAGCGCGGGGCTCTTCTCACTTGCTCGGCCGACTTGGAAGGGTCGGGTAAGCCGAGTAATCTGAAGAGATTGACCACGAAGGTTGCATCGACCCATCAGCCATGAGTGCTTCCCTTCATCCGCTCGCATGACGGCGATTACTGGATGTGGTATTCCGAGCGGTCATTCCTCTTCTGAGGATGTTTCGTCTTCATCAAGGAGTTCGCTCAGAACCTCATTGTCCAAGGTATCTGCTACACGAGCTTGCTCATACACTTCATCGAGTTCAGTCAGTTGGAGCACAGGTGAATCCTCAGGTTCAGTTACCTCAGTAGTTTCTTCCACCTCGGCTGTTTTCTCTTCCGGGATTTGAGCCAATTCCCCCTCTTCATCACGGTCCTGTTCCGTTACTCGCCGTCTATCTTCGTCTTCGCTGAAAGGGTCAAACTGAGGGTCATCGAAGGCGTCATCCATCGAAACTTTCCTTCCTCGGCGAGCCTCAGGTGGCGCTTCTATGAGATCTTCTGGCTTGCGCATTTGCATGTAGGCAAATCCTCCACCGCCTGCAAGAACCAAGATGATCAGTATGATGAAAATAGGTGAACTGACGAGATCTGTGAAGCTGAATGGTGCTTCTTCAATCATGAGCGTAATCGACACAGAGTCTACGAGAGTTTCGTCGGATACTGTCAGTTTCACCGAACGAGTTCCGTGTGAATCGGTCTTCCATTCTAACCAAATTCCTACATGATCTATGTCGTTCGAAGGATTCCCATCTCCATCGCTGTCGACGGATGTGTCAAGATCCCAATTGTAAATCATGTTCTCAAGGTCAAAGGCTGAGTCAGTCGTCATATTGGCACTGAGAATAATCACATCGCCTTCGGTAGGCTTCTGATTACTAACGCTCAAGTGAGCAGACGGTTTGACATTGTTCACCGATATTGGAATCTCGACCGAGGCGCGCTCACCATCGTCATCCATCGTGTGGAATACCAAACTGGAAGGAGCGGTCTGAGCATCTGGCCAAGACCCTACGAAGATGGTACCTTCCAAGTCGCAGTCATCGTTTGCCTCGCCTTCACCATCGGAGTTTTCTTCTGGATCGAGATCGAAGCAATTCTGCAGAGTGTCAATGTCTCCAGTCGTATCCCAAACACTTGCGGAGATTGAAATCTCACTATCTTCAGCAACTGGTAGTGGGTTGCTAATCGGGTCGATTTCCGGAGCGAGATTGACTATTTCGATAGCGATAGTCAGTGTCTCAGAGTTCGCTCCGTCGTCATCAGTTACGATCAAAGTAGCGAGGTGAAGGCCAGCGGTCGTGTACATATGCTCGATAGTTGAGTGTTGACCAACGCTCTGGTGTTGAATCTCAGGGTGGTCCTCGGCATCAGGAGACCAGAGGTGAATCAGACTGTCGATATCATTCTCTGAATCTTCAGCTGAGCCTCTGAATTCGATGCTATCACCCTCCTCAGCGAAGTAAACTCCTCTCGAATCCGGTGTCATCCTAGTCATGCCGTTCCATAATTCAGCAGTCGGATTTGAAGGTGCGATATTGGTGACCTCGATAGTGACACTCTCGGTCACCGTCGCACCATCGTCATCCATTCCGATGACTTCGACGGTGTATTCTCCTTCGACCGTCGGAGTGATGGTGCAGCGTGCGCTGACACTGCTTCCCTCTTCGCAAGCGGTTTGCCATGCGATGTCGACAGGCGAGAAAGGATTCTGTGAATCCATATCCTCTCGGTGGGTGACTTCTAAGGTCACCGAGGAGAGCACTGGAATCGAATAAGAGGAAGCGTCGACGATAATCTCTGGAGGTCTATTCAGCACCGTGATGATCTCTTCGACAGTGTCCGAATCGCTTTCTTCATCAGTAATTGTCAATCGAACGAGGAATTCTCCATCATCCTCCCAATCCACTTCGTAAACGCAATCGTCTTCGGTGTGGGTTTCCATCGAGCCACTATCAGTTTCAACTTCGAAGACGCATGTAATCGAACCGCCATCTGGGTCGATTGAGTAGAGTCCGTTGAGTATCGCATTCTCATAAGTCTGTACAGGTGAATTCACTGTCAGACTTGCCGTTGGCAACCTGCCGATGAAGAGAATGAATGAGCCCTCGTTATTACTACGGTTTCCATCATTCGTGATGGCACCGGCCTCATCGACGATGAAGGAAACGGCTGCATCACCGACCGGTTGAGAAGCCGGAACAGTCCAATCTATTTCGACGCGCTGTTCAGAAAGACTCTCCAAAGCAGGAACAGCGCTCGTCGAACTCGTTCCATCAGGACCAGTCACACGTATGTTAGTAGAAGGGGAAGTCATGATCCCTCTGTTCAAAACCGGCACACTGAACGTCAGTACATCGCCGGGAATAGCCGCGAATCCAATGATTGAATTCAAGCTCACAGTCCTGTTGTCCCGAGTTCGTTCTACGGTCACACCGGCAGCATTGGCAATCAAGTCTACAGCGTGAACATTCTCATCGGTGATGATTGTCGATACTCCAATCTGCGGACTAGAACCACTGATCCAAGCAATGATTCCGTGAGATCCATACTCGCTACCGCCCTCAGAGGTGTCAGCGGAGTTGCCGCTATTGAGATCGGCGACGAACTGGCCATTGGAATCGGTAGTGAAAGTCCTGACATCCTCGTCGATCTCATACCTTAATTCAACATCCTGATCTGTAACAGCGTTACCTGAGTTATCGGTGACAGTCACAGTCGTGTTCATGTCCAAGTCGAGAGGAGAGAGTTGGAATTCAATATCGACGTCGAGAGTTCGAGTGCGCGTCATCTCCTGATACCAGTTCAATTCATGAGTTGCGATGAAGCCGATGCTCTCTGCTGTCGAGCTCTTGATATCGTTGCGGATAGCCGGGCAGTACCACTTGTATCCGGTCTCATCTCCATCAGAATTGTAGGTTGTGATATTGTATGATTGGCCACATCCTCCGTAACTTACCCCTGAACTTCCTCGTGCGACTACCTCCCAGGTAGTCGAGTTGGTAGTGCTGGTATCGTCGGGAATGTCGACGTAATCGCTGGAGCCGCTGTAACTGGTGTCCTGCGAGTACGTCGTCTCCCAAGATTCACCGACGCTGATTGGGAAATCGTAGCCCTCGAGGGCTGGATCATATTCGTTAGTGACTACAAGATCAGCGACGTGGATGGTATATGTCCAAAACCAAATTTGGTAGTCGAAATCAATGTCGATTGTTGCTTCCTGTTGAATCGTTGCTAAATCTGAGACGCGGATTATTTCTATTGTGTCAATCTCGATTATGAGGTCGCCGTCGTAGCCAGCGAGATTGACGTCTGTGGCTTCGTATTCTCCATCGGATTCAACCTTGTAGACAAGGGTTGAGACTCCCTCGACAGTCAGGTCGTAGATGTCAGTGACTCTTGAATCGAGAGTTCCGTCGAGGGTTTCGACGTTAGTGTCGACGCCGCTTTCATCGACGAAATCACGGACATCTAGGAATCCATCGTAATTCCATCGGTCTCCAATTCGCCAGTCGGGGGTGTCGATCAGGCTCGATCCAGAATTGTGATTTGTGTGCCGAGAATCGGTCTCGTCGACCAATCCAATGGCAGGGTCGGCGGGTCCAAACAGACCTATCGCCGGAGTAAGAATCAGCATTAATACAACAATGAAACCATTCAATCGCAGGTCAGACACGTCTCTGTGCAGACTACGTCTGCACATGAATCTCACTCAGACGCGTAATTCCCGTAAAACCGACAATTTCTCTCTGGCAGAGGTCTCCTGAATCAATATCCAGCCTCAATCGGCAGGCTTTCATCAGATTGTTCTAATCAGAGAAGGTCGGCCAATTCGTCCTGAATGAACTGGACTGCTTCGAGGATCTCGGACTTGTCACGAGCTCCTGTGATAACCATCTTGCCCGAACCGAAAATCAGACAGACGACTTTGGGATAGTCGAGCCGGTAAATGAGTCCAGGGAATTGCTCTGGCTCGTACTCAACCTTGTCAAATGGTAGGTGGAAAGTGAGGTTATTCAGGTTGAGCCGGCGCGGCATTGCTGCCAACGGCTCACCCTCACGAATACCACGAATGCGTGAATCTTCCTCTTCTTTTTCCTCGTCGGTAGCGGCGCGGATGCCACCCTCGATATCGATAACACTTGTGTGGTTATCGTCCATACGAGCGGTTCCGTCGTATTCCTCGGGGTAAAACAGAGCATAGGTCGCAACCATGTTTTGGACTTCGATCTCTACGTCGTCAAGTTCCCAGGTCTCAATGCCGGCCTTGCGCAGATCACCGATCATGCGCTCGATTCCGGTGTGGATGTTGTCCTTGTTCTTGCCACCAGTGCACACGGCACGCCCGGAGCGGAACATGAGGATCGCGAGTTTTGGGTCTACCACACGGTAGACGACACCAGGGAATTGTTCTGGCTCGTATTCGCAGTTCAGCTGGATGGCAATGTCAGGTAGGTCAAGTTCCTCCGCCACACGGGTGGAGGCGACCACGTTGACGACAGTTAGTCGTTCCTCGTCGCTCTTCATAGGGCCGCGCACTTATGAATCACTTTTAAAGAATTGTCGTGAATCCCAAGCCACTGATGCTGAATAATAGAGGCTCAGTGGCTCGTTTCAAGCGAGGATACGTACACCTTCGGCTCCGAGTCGAGATATCAGAGGTGTCCCTCCGGCCACCTCTATCGCCTCTGCGACACGCTGTGGCTCATCGGTCAAAGCGACCATGCAGCCGCCCCCGCCTGCACCAGTGAGTTTGGCTCCTAGCGAGTGTGGGCGTACCGCTTCCACCAGCGCGTCGAGATCTGGGCTGCTGACCTCAAGGTTCTGCAATCTTTCGTGGCAGGCATCCATCGCCATACCGACTGCCTCGAGATTTCCAGCACTCAGCGCGGTCAATCCGGCCTGTGTAATTCGAGCGATTGCTTCCATGTCCGCATGCTTAGAAGGGTCCCGCTCGAGCAAACGAGCCACACCCGCCACCATCTCTCCAGTTGGAGAACCGATGCCGGTGAAGCCGAGGACCAGCCAAGCATCGATTTCAGGTGGCAGATTTACCTTGCAAATCGACCATTTCCTCTCGCCCTCAGGCGTAACCAGACTAGCATCAAAAACATGTTCAGCCCCATCAACGATCTCGTCTGAAACGACAACACAACCTCCCAGTGCGCTGGTCGCGGTATCAGTTGGACTTGCCCGACCAGCCTGAGCCTTTACCTCAGCCGCATGACCGATCCGAGCCAGTTGAACAGAATCGATTTCATCATCCGGCTGCGTCAAACACTGAACCGCAGCTCCCATCGCATTCGATAAGGCAGCCGAAGATCCAAGCCCTGCCGCTGAGAATAACCCACTACTAATCTCCATTTTCAGAGGCACACCATCATACCCAAACACCTCATTCAATATGTACGAAATATGCGGGTGACGATGTGCTTCAAAGGCCATTCCCTCGATTGTCCAAGAGTCCGATTCGGTCAATTCAACTTCAACGCCTGAATCGATGGCCACAGCCACCGCCGGATGTCCATAGACAACCGCATGCTCACCGAACAAGATGCACTTGCCGGGGGCGAATGCCCTGACCATGAACAAGGGTGAGGGTGTGGGGACATGAGCATTTGGGATGAGTCGTAGTGAGGTAGTGAAGAGTTAGAAAGGAGCGGTTGATTGAAGGCCCGGGCACTCCTGCAAGGAGCGTTCAGGCCGTTGCCTGAAGGTGATTAGAGATGGAGCACCCCCTGCTTCAGACATATGGTCCGCTCGATGGCTGGTTGATTCTGCTACTTATCGGCGGAGCCTCGATTGGCTTCTTCCTCTATCAGGTTCAACTCGCCGTTCGCTTAGTTATGCTAGGTGCCAGCGATGCTCGATTCGATTCATGGGGACAACGCATCAAGGAGGTCCTAACGGGTTGGTTGGGTCAGAAGAGAGTACTCGAAGACCGTATTGTAGGGGGTATGCATGTCCTCATGTTCTGGGGATTTCTGATGCTCTCCACCGATATGTTCGACCTTGCTACGGCTAATTGGTTCTCTCACAATATCTTGCCAGAGATTCTGAATGGGCCATGGAATGGAATGGTCGAATTTGGCTACACTATCGCTCTAATCGGTTGTACGGCTGCGCTACTTCGTCGAGCCGTCTTCACTCCTGAGAAGTTGAAAGGAAAGTCACAGCTTGAAGGAAATTTCATCCTTGTATTAATTATGACGATCACAACGACTTCATTCGTTGTCGAGTCGGCTGAATCACCATCGGCTTTCTGGGAGCCGCTCGGACACTTCGTCGCTGGATTGGGCTTGGCTGATGGCATCGTAGTCGCTGCTTATTGGGCGCACATGGTTGCGATTTGCACCTTCTTCGTGCTGATTCCTGTATCCAAGCATATGCATTTGGTGATGGCTTTTCCCAACGTATTCTTCTACGATACTGAGCCGAAGGCCAAGATGCGACCGCTCGCGGTGAACGAGAGCGGGCAGGCTGTTCCGCTAGAGGATCTCGATATCGAAACCTTCGGCGTATCGAGTTATGAGGAGTTTAGTTGGAGGCAATTGATTGATGGTTGGGCGTGCACCACTTGTGTGCGTTGTCAAGATGTCTGTCCTGCTTACGAATCCGGTAAGGCGCTCAATCCTATGCAGATTGTGCACGACGTTCGCGATTACGCGAATGAACACGCTCCAATTCTTCTGAGTGGTGGGACTCCAGAAGAGAGCATCCTTGACCGAATAAGTGCAGAAGCGGTTTGGGCTTGCACCACCTGCCACGCGTGCGTGGACGCTTGCCCAGTGTACATCGAGCATGTGCCGAAACTGACCGATTTGAGGCGCAATGCGATGATGGAGACGATGGAATATCCCGAAGAACTCAATGTTGCGATGGGCAACCTTGAGTCGGCTTCGAACCCATATGGCTTCGGCATGCACGAGCGCGGAAACTGGGCTGAGGGGCTCGACATCAAGATTGGTGAGCCAGCCGAGTACATCTACTTCGTCGGCTGTGCAGCGAGCTTCGATGAACGCAATCAGAAGGTCGCGCGCGCGACTATCGGTTTGCTGAAAGAGGCTGGATTGGATGTGGGCATTCTAGGAATGCAGGAAGGATGCTCCGGAGATCCAGCTCGTCGCGCCGGTAACGAGTATCTCTTCCAGATGCTCGCCGAGACCAATATGACGACTTTCCAAGAACTTGGCGTCAAGCGCATCGTCGCTTCCTGCCCTCACTGCTTCCACACTCTTGGCAAGGAATACGCCGACTACGGAGGCGCCGATCTCGAGGTCTTTCACCACTCCGAAATCCTCGCCAAGTTGCAGGAGGAAGGCAAGTTGCCCGATGTTGATAAGGATGGCTCAGTGACCTTCCACGACCCTTGCTACCTCGGTCGCATAGGCGGCATTATCGACGAACCTCGTGACCTCATTGGAGGTGTCGACGTCGAGGTTGAGCGCCACGGAAAAGATTCATTCTGTTGTGGTGCTGGTGGTGCTCAGATGTGGATGGAGGAAGACGCAGACAAGCGCGTTAACGAAATCCGCGCTAAGGAGATCGCAGCAACAGGCTGTGATACCGTGGCAGTAGGATGTCCATTCTGTTCAATCATGGTTAAGGATGGCCTAGATTCAGTAGGGGCTGAAATGGATGTCATGGATGTTGCCGAGATACTTTGGGAACAGATTGTTGCTAAAGACGCTGAAATCCAAAATAATTTCAGAAAGAAATCTCGTGGATCTCGTTTCTGGAATTCGCGAAAAGGCGGATTTAATTAATTTCTATTTGATGAATTATGTGTGATTTGAGAAATTCAAGCCTCCGCCGCCGCAAATGCCGCTGAGTGACGCATAAATAGCGCATCCTTGAGCCATTAGCATGGACGACGAGTTCACCATTGCAGGCTTTACCATTCCAAGAATCGCGATTTACGAGGGAGCTTTCCTCGTATTATGGGGGATAGCGGCTTACATCATCTCCGGACAATCTTCGATAACAGCAATGATTCCTTCATTCATGGGCGCTCCTCTGATGATTCTAGGTATACTTTCTGAAAGGATGCCAAATATACGCCATCACCTAATGCATGCAGCAATGATTCTGTCATTGGTAATGGTAATGGGTGGAGCAAGAGTATTCGCTCAAATGTCCGAAATGTCCAACCTAGCTATCTCTTCTCACGTTGCACTTATTCTCGTCGGAGTTTGCTTCATGGTTTGTGGAATCATGTCATTCCGCGCAGCCCGTATCGCACGTGAAGAGGAGTGATTGGCTTGCCGGCACCAGTAATTGGAGTTACAACCTCGGTTAATGTGCGTGATTACGAGACCCCCGAACAAGCGGTGGTCATGGTCCCTGCGAATTATCCACAAGCGATTAGGCGAGCGGGAGGGATTCCCATTCTGCTCACCGAAGGCGACGATGTTGAGACTCTTCTCGACCGCCTAGACGGTATCATCATCGCCGGCGGTCGAGACGTCGACCCCGCTCGATACGGCGAAGAGCCGCACGAGCGCACAGACAACCTTCGCCCCGAACAAGATACTTGGGAATCCGCGCTCATCGCCACAGCGATCGAGCACGACCTTCCATTACTCTGCGTCTGCCGCGGTCACCAACTCCTTGCCGTCGAACGTGGTGGCCGCCTCTACCAGCACCTCCCTGAGACTCCTGGCTACGAGAAGCACGGTGCAACAGGTGGCGAGTGGTCCAATCATGCAGTCGAAATCGACCCAAATTCGAAACTCGGTTCGATTATCGGTACAAATGTAATCGGTAACTCGGGGCACCATCAAGGAGTAGCCGATGCGGGTGACCTCACAATTGTAGGAAGAACCGAAGATGGTCTCATCGAAGCGGTAGAACTTCCAGGGGCCAGTTTTCTCCTCTCGATGCAATGGCACCCTGAGATGCTTAACCAAACCAAGGTTTTCGACGCACTAATTGAGGCTGCACGTGCTTGAGATTCCTCAGAATCAAAGTTCTCGACCATTTGATTGATGAACTCGTTAGTTGAGCCGGACCCAATGGGTGAGAGTCGTCGTGCCCCAGTCATCGGGGTGACTGCGTGCAAGCGAGAGTCCTCATTCGGCCCTTGGGACCTCGAAGCGGTTATCCTCCCCTCTTTCTACACTACAGCAATTGAAGAAGCGGGGGGAAAACCTCTCCTCCTACCGCCAGGTTGCTGCCCCTCCTTACTCGACCTTCTTGACGGCCTCGTCGTCGCTGGTGGACCGGACATCAACCCCTCACTCTACGGGCAGAAACCTTCCGAGCACATCTCATTGGCACATCCCGATCAGGATGGCTCGGAAGCGGATTTGATTCGAGGAGCGGTCGATCGTGACATCCCGCTGCTCGGAATTTGCCGTGGAATGCAATTGATGTGTATCGTCCATGGTGGAAAAATACACCAACACCTCCCAGAAACTCCTGGGCATGAAGAGCACGGAGGCTGGGATGGTGAGATTACCGAGCATGGTGTCGAAATCGTCGAGGGAACCCAACTCAATTCCATTATGGGCGAAAATGTCGCCGTTAATTCGACTCACCACCAAGGCGTTTTCGACCCCGGCAGCCTCTCCGTCTCTGCCCATTCATCTCACGACGGGCTCATCGAAGGGGTCGAGCGAACCGACAAGCGATTTTGCATCGGTGTTCAATGGCACCCCGAACGCATCGGACACATCGGATTGTATCGCGCGCTCGTTGATGCGGCGCGAGGTTCATGACCGAGCGGCGCGCGGATTCGCCCCGAGAGCATGGTATTGAGAGTCTACGACACGCGCTCGCGCGCAAAGCGTGAATTCGAACCTCTGGTCGAAGGAAGTGTCAGACTCTACGCTTGTGGAATCACACCGTACTCTCCCAGCCACCTTGGACACGCTCGCCAAGCCATCGCCTTCGACGTCATCGTCCGATGGCTTCGTCACTCGGGCTACGCAGTCGATTATGTCACCAATTTCACCGATATTGATGACAAAATCATCAATGTCGCGAACGCTGAAGGCGTCGATTTCACTGTCGTCGCAGAACGCAATATCGCAGACTATTACACTGTCATGGACGCGATGAACGTCCTTCGCGCAGACACCTACCCTCGCGTAACAGAAACAATTCCAGAAATCATCGACATGGTCGAACGACTCATCGGTCAAGGGCACGCTTACGTCGCCAATGACGGGGTCTACTTTGAGATTGATTCTGCCCCCGAAAAATACGGTGAATTAACTGGTCAAACGCTAGAGATGGTACGAGCCGGTGCAGGTGGGCGCGTTGACAACACCGGCTCTGGCAAGCGCGACCATCGCGATTTCGCTCTGTGGAAGCTTGCCAAGCCAGGAGAACCCTTCTGGGAGAGCCCTTGGGGAGAGGGACGTCCAGGCTGGCACATCGAGTGTTCAGCCATGTCACTCAAGCATCTGGGCGAGACTTTCGACATCCACGGAGGTGGTGCCGATCTCTTATTCCCACACCACGAAGCCGAGATTTTCCAATCCGAATGCTGCCTTGGACACGAACCGGTCGTCAAGTACTGGCTGCACAATGGACTAATCAACGTCGATGGCGAAAAAATGTCCAAATCGCTCGGAAATTTTTGGACGATTAGCGATACCTTCGAACACGTCGATCCGCTCGAACTTCGCTACGCGTTACTCAATGCTCCTTATCGTCAACCGATCGAATTCAACATGGCGATGCTGGAGGAATCGAAGAAGCATCACGAGCGCATGATGGAAGTCTATGGTAAGGCGCTCGTGGCGGCGGAAAGCAGTGAGTGGAAGGGTCACAAAAACCTCGAGACAGCCGCTGAGCGCTTCACCACCGGAATGAATGATGATTTCAACACGCGAACCGCGATGGTCGAAGTTCAAAATGTGGTTCGTGAATTACGAGCCCTGCTTGATTCGAATGCCGATTCAGGGCTCGTCACCGCCAGCGTCGGCTGGCTCGATGAATTCGCCGGCAGCCTCCTTGGCCTACTGCCCGACGCAAACACGGTCAGAGCAGCACAGGCCGAAGGGGTGTCGGCTCGCAGCAATCTCGCAAGTCAAGTCGAACCTCTACTCGAGCAGAGAGCCGCCGCCCGCGCGGACAAAGACTGGGCGCGTGCAGACCAAATCCGCCACCAACTCAACGAACTTGGAGTGGTCGTCGAAGACAGCCCGGATGGCCCCGTCTGGCGCATAAAGTGAGCAAGTTTTGCATCCTAAAACGGGCACTCAGTCACCCTGTCCTTGAAGTCGTTGATCCAGTCCATGAGGAAACCCTCACTCTTCCCCGTGCTGCGCTAATCAGTCTGATTTCTTGTATTCGCTCAGGCGTATTGTCTCGCAGACCTGAATCTTGAATTCCTCGTAGAATGTGGACCGCCCGAGCCGCATCGCCTCGTTATGCTCGGCATTCCTGCGCCACTCGAGTTGCCCCTCCATCGACTCGAACTCGACGATGGTGACCCTCTCGCCATCCTCCGCAGTGAATGACTTGTGCGAGATGTATCCTGGCATGGTCTTGGCCAATTCGCTCATTCGGACCGCCATCTCCGTGTACTCCTCACCGACATCCGGATTGAGTCGGGAACGGAAGACTGTGACAATCATGTGTTCATTCCTCTTCTTCGAACTTGCCGCGCAGATTCTGATTGATGGTGACAATCGAAGCGATTAACAGACCAACTAGGGAGATTACCGCGATCCAATAGAACGGTCCGTCCATCCACGAAGTCTCAGGCTCTGGGTCGTTGGGTTGCGGCTCGGGTTCAGTCCCTGGCTCACCGTCATCGAGGTCAAGATAGGACCAAGCATCACGGCAAGTCACGTCCTCGGGAGTGCTCGCCACATCTTCACACAAACTTCCTGGAATCGCGATTGCATCCTCAACCTCCAACTGGCAGTACCATCCTTCTAATTCGATACATTCCTCGGTTGGTTGCATTACTACGAGGATCGCTCCGCAAAGCAATTCCTTGTTATCGGGAGTGACTTGTCCATTATCGGAAGTGCAGGCCTCGAGATGGATTCCCTCTTCGATTGTTGTAAGATGAGAAAGGGTGGCTCCTCGAGGACCATAGGTCGGCCAAATCTGTGGCAACTCTGGCTCTGGGACCGTGTTTCCTCCGTTGCCTCCATTGCCGTTTCCGTTGTTACCGTCACCGCCTCCAATCGAGGTGTCGATTGGGTCTGCGCCGCCGACGGTGCCACCAACACGATGTCCGTCGTCGTCGAGTTCGATATCGTAGAAGTCGGCGTAGAGATCGATTGTGCGCCCGTTTTGGAATGTTGCAGAGCGGTTCAGTACGTCGAAGTAGCGATCGTCACCGAGGGTGAAGAGGTACTCGATTGGCACGCTCGCACCTTGGTTACAGGACTGAAGGGCTGCTAGTAAATCCTCCACCGTCTGCTGGGCTTCGGGAACTCCATCGTAGGTGATGTCAGCGGCCTTGGTGAAGCCATCGCCTTGGATAATCTGAATCTCGTCGTCCATAGCTTGCATGATGTCGACATCGCCGAAGACTGCTAGGCCGCCGACGACAACGAGACGGACATCGGGGTCAATCGCCTCGATGACATTGCGATATGGGTCGGCATGGAATGTGTCGAGCACGACGAAGTCGGCTGCTAGACCGGCTTGTATGCGGCCTGTGTGATCCGACCAGCCGATAGCGTCGACGATATTGGTGCTAATCGTCTGGACCATTTCGTAATCAGTGAAGATGTCGCCAAGGACATTCTCATCCCACCACTCGGCAGTCTTGAGTTCGTGCATCGAACTCTTGGAACCGCTCGGTCCCCAATCTGGTCCAATCATGATGTTCACGCCCTCCGCCTTCGCGGTGGCGATGTCTGTGGTTTCGCCGTAGAGAATGAGGTTCGAGGTCGGCGACCATGCCAGGCTTCCACCAACGTCACCGAGTGCGGAGAATTCTGGTTGTGTGAGGCCGGTACCGTGGATTATGACGACCTCGCCGACGAGCAGGTCATTCTCGACGAGGATATCGAATTCAGCCCTGCTCGACTCATCGATGCCTTCTGCAAGATGAAGGAACCAGGCATCCAGTTCTCCGGATGAGTTGCCGTCCTTGATGTGCTGTCCTGCATAATCTGATTCTAATTCTGTCACCTTCGTGTGGATGTAGTCCTTGCCGAAGTTGTAGAGTTCAATATTGCGCGTTAGCATGGTCTCGAAGGTGTCGGTGTTAGAGGTCGAACCTCCTTGTAGTGCCGTGTTTCCACCCGCAACTGCGCGCAGTTCTGCGAAGCGCATAGCGGATGAGTCGTATAGTGAGCATCCCACATCCTTGGCATCACTATAGCCTGAGTAGGACTGCCATTGGTAGCGGTTATCCCAACCATCCGTGCCGTGATCCCACAATGGGATTATGTTGTACTTAGCGTGATTGTGCGGGTCGATGAATCCGGGGTAAATCGTTCCGCTTGTAGGAATCGAAGGAATGCCGTCAGCCGCCGCCGGCGCACCGTCAGCCGCGCTCCAAACAGCTTCGATCATTCCGTCGACGACGAGGATGCGGCCATCATCGATAACCGAGTTTTGTGATTCCATCGTCACTACACGGCCTTCGAGAACGTACTCACCGCGGTGAATGTGGTCTTGAGGTGGGTAGCAATTACCCTGAACCACGCTACCAACGCCGACCCAAGCAGCATCATTCGCACCGCCAGGGGTAGGCTCACCATCGCTCAACTTTACCCAATCCCCATTCGAATTGTAACCATAGGGGATGTCCCAATCAGAATCCTCGCCCTCGTAACTGACTGTATTTATCTCGTTCATATTTCCGTCGAGAATACGAATTGTATCGCCATCCCAGAAATCAAATTCAATCTGGGTCCATGAACGGAAGAAGGTGATGTATTCGCCCGGGGCTAGAATCGTATCCCACTTGATGCTACAAGCTGGGGAACCGCCATCGGCGATATCATCGAGCCACCAGCCGCCGATGTCGATGGGGGCGTCGGTCGGATTGTACAATTCGACATACTGATCGCTGTAAGTCCCCATCTGACCATCACCGTTCCAATCGGTACCGTCGTAATTGGCATTATTTGGTGATACAAGAATCTCGTTGATAATAATTGAATCGCCGCTACCCTGTGCCGACGCCGTCATCATCGGAGTCAGCGCCATCATTAGCATGAGTAAAGTCAGTGTTAGGGCACGACGCATTGCGACGAAACGGTACGCTTCCCCCCTTCAATCCAACCGTCAATGGTTCACTCCCTCAATCATAAGAATTCACAATGAATTCCCCCTCGCATCGAACCATCGTGATGACGAAGCAGCGAAATACTGACCGAGTGCGTAGCACTCGCGATGAACATGCAGCGCAGCGGCAGAGTGGCCAGTGCCGCCCTGATGGTTCTCACCATGTCATTCGCCGGCTGTTTAGGAGGTGGTTCCACATCTGGCGGCGGCGAAACAATCCCAGATTGGGACAAAGACATGGCCTACATCGATGATCCCGTTAGCCACTCTGACGCCCG
The DNA here is from genome assembly GCA_013329905.1 of Candidatus Thalassarchaeaceae archaeon. Taxonomy (GTDB): domain Archaea; phylum Thermoplasmatota; class Poseidoniia; order Poseidoniales; family Thalassarchaeaceae; genus MGIIb-O1; species MGIIb-O1 sp8684u. The sequence goes on from DUJH01000049.1 coordinate 47,856, forward strand.
ATTCTTCGATGTCGCTGCCCCATTCGCCAACCAGACTTGGGGCAACGCCAGTTGGGCGGTCTTCGGTAATGAGGAGGGTGGAAATTGCTGTGAACATTACCTCGCTGCAACGAAGGAAGGATGGATCCTCAATTTCGGCGGCGAGTACCCAACCTGGTCTGAAGACCGAGGTCACACATGGCAGGAATACCGTCCAAGCGTATTCTCTCAGATTGGATGCAGGGAACCCAAGCCAACGGTCCCGGGGCAGGAGGGACTTGGAGAGGGAAGCATCGTTCAGGCGACCAATGGAGACCTGATTTCGATGGGCTGGTTCCCATACCCGAGCAGTAGTGGTGCCGACCAATTCTACGCATTCTTCTACGACGCTGAAGACAAAGAGTGGAGTTGGTGCTTCAACCGGACTCCTGAACCATTCTATGACCGCTCTTGGCAGGTTGAAGTCGTTGGTCCAATAAACGGCGGAATTTATGGAAATGGAGAGTGGGGGAGCCTCGTAATTTCGAATTTCTGGCATCAAGTTGGGAACCTTGGCGGACAGATGTCGACTGATGGTTTGAACTACGATTACTTCGATTTCCCCGACCGCGATGGGAATCTCGACATAATCGAGGTCGACCTTACAGCAGAATCGCTCGGTCCAGAGTGGGATTTCACCAAGCCTCACAAGGAGATGCGCGCATTCCCAGTACCCTCAGGCGGGCTCTACTTCCCCAATTACTTCCTCGATGGCACGGACGCCTTCGTCGA
>DUJH01000049.1:48746-48868 GCA_013329905.1 Candidatus Thalassarchaeaceae archaeon
GAGACTTGGGATTTGCAGGAATACAATCTGTCTGGAACAGCGAGTGAACTTGAGGAGTGGGAGTGGCATTCCAATGGTGTCCATGACCTCCTTGTCGTCAATATCCGCTATCAGAGTGCAGA
>DUJH01000049.1:48898-60165 GCA_013329905.1 Candidatus Thalassarchaeaceae archaeon
GGCATCATGCACCATGTCTCATGGGACGGCGGCGAGACTTGGGATTTGCAGGAATACAATCTGTCTGGAACAGCTAGTGAACTTGAGGAATGGGAGTGGCATTCGAGTGGTGTCCATGACCTCCTCGTCGTCAATATCCGCTATCAGAGTGCAGAGGGGCCTGATGTGGATATTGCATGGCATGTCCGGGATTATTCTGAGTCTCTAGAGCCGGACATGAAGACCTACCTTGGGCAGGGAGATCTCGATTCCACTTCAGGTGCTGGCAATGATATTCGCTTCGATTTCGCCAGTATGGGGATCCTGCCTGATGGTGGATCATTGATCGCTTACATGGACTCGACCGACCCCGACCCTCTGTTTGGGGTGGAGCTGCTGCTGCCAGTCGAGTATGGGCCACATATTCCAGAGATGTGAGGGCGTAGACCGCACCGCGTCAATCTCAGGATTCGACGGTGAAACTCACGCTTACTCCGTCGACTTGGAAGGAATCTCCAGCGGCAGCCCCATCGTTGAGGCTTGCCGCTCCAGCACGCACCTCGGACTGAACATGAGCCCAATCCGCGTCTGCTAACTCGAGACCATCAACCCAAACAGCGAGTGTGATGCTCGCCTCGACATCGAGGTCGAGGTCCTTGCGCTTAGCCTGCACTCTGCGAATTATGTCGCGCGCAAGGCCCTTCGAGAGTAAATCCTCGTCGAGGCTCATATCGAGAACGAGTGAGACATCGCCGACGTTTTCGTCAGAAATCGTCGAGGCAGCGAAGCCATCTTTCTCGATGCGGCGGATCTCAATATCGTCCATTGTAATGTCATAGCCTTCGAGGATGCAGATTCCCGCATCGATCTCTAACAATAGGTTGTCAGGGTCAGCCTCGCCCAGCAAAGCAATCACTGCTGGCAAATCCTGCCGGCACTTCTTGCCCAGCGCCTTACGATTAGGCTCGACAACCATACGCTGGAAGCGCTCGAGGTCATCCTCAGTAGTCAGCGACTCGACATTCAACTCCTCCGCCAGCAAATCGTGGAAGCGGCCGATATCTGGCCCGCCAACAATCCAGCCAGCCCGGCAAGGCAAGCGCTGTCGACGATCAGCATCGACACGAACGCGTCGCCCAGTCTCTGCCAGTGCGCGCACTAGCCCCATCTCTTGCTCAAGTGCCCAATCTTGCGGCGGTAAGTTCGACTCAATAAGACTCGAGCCGACCGGCCAATCAGCCAAATGAACCGAAACACCGGTCAAGTCTCGGTGAATCTGGTCTGGCATAAACGGAGCCACCGGCGCCATCAATCGGCAAACCGTCAGCAACACTTCGTGCAAGGTGTGCTGACACGCTCGCTTGTCCAAAGAATCAGCTTCATCCCAAAGGCGGCGGCGGCTGCGGCGCACATACCAATTCGAGAGGTCATTCACAACAAATGCCTCGAGTTCGCGTCCAGCCTTGTGGAAATCCCAATCAACAAATTGGTCTTGATATGAGTTGGCGACCGTGTGTAATCTGGAGAGAATCCAACGGTCGAGCGGACTGCGGTCCGCAACTGCCACAAAGCCGTCCGCATCATCCGCATCAAAGTCATCGAGTGCGGCGTAGTCTGCGTGAAAGCGGTGGACATTCCACAGGGTGAGGAACATCTTGGCGTAGGACTCTCGAACTCCATTAGCATCGAAATTTGTCGGTGACCATGGCGCGCTCTGCGTCATCATGTACCAGCGAATAGAATCCGAACCTTCCTTGTTGAAGTGGTCCCAAGGATTCACCACATTCCCGCGCGACTTCGACATCTTCTTGCCGTCCTTATCGAGGATGTGTCCGAGTGACAGGCAACGACGGTAGCAGATGCTGTCGAATACCGTCGTTGAGACCGCCATTAGTGAGTAGAACCAACCGCGTGTTTGGTCGACGGCCTCGCAGATGTAATCGACTGGGAATGCGCCGTCGAATTTGTCTTGATTCTCGAATGGATAATGCCACTGAGCGAAGGAAGCGCAGCCCGAATCGAACCAGCAATCCATGACGTAGGGCTCGCGCACCATCTTGCCAGAGCAATTGCTCGTTGGACAATTGAGCTTGACCTCGTCTACGTATGGTCGATGCAGCTCGGGCGGCATCGGCGAGTCAGAGGTCTTCATTTCCTCCATCTCAGCGATGCTGCCGATGCAGTGCTCAGTCCCGCAATCAGGGCAAATCCAAACTGGAATCGGTGTGCCCCAATATCGCTCGCGGCTGATTGCCCAATCCTTGATGTTGGACAGCCACTCTCCCATACGCTTCTCACCAGTCCAATCCGGAGCCCATTCGACCTCCGAATTGTATTGCATGATTTGCTCCTTGACGGCAGTCATGCGCACGAACCAGCTATCCATGGCGTAGTACAACAATGGGTGATCAGTACGCCAGCAATGTGGGTAATCGTGAGTATAAATGTGCTCGCGGTACAGCGAATTCTCGCTCTCGAGTAAATTGATAATGTCGTCGTCGCAGTCCTTCACATATCGGCCATCAAGCTGCCCATGAGTGCCTGCGACGAAGCACCCATCCATTCCGACGGTATGCTGAGCGGGGAATCCTTCTTTCATTCCCAAATTGTAGTCATCCTCACCATACATCACGGCTGTATGGACAACTCCAGTACCGTCACTTGTTGTGACGAAATCAGCGCCTACGATGGTCCAGGCTGCAGGGTGCTCGGAGCCATCGATGGCGCCGGGGAAAAGAGAGTTGTACGAGCGACCGACGAGGTCAGAGCCAGGGAATTCATCGATCACTTCGATATGATGGCGAAGAACTGTGCCCATCAGATCCTTAGCGAGAATCAACTCCTCGCCAACAGGTGCGCCGCCACGACCTTCCCAAGATTCCGAAGGCGGTGTACTGACTCTAACTCGAACATATGTCACATCGGGTCCAACGGCAAGTCCGACATTACCAGGCAGTGTCCAAGGAGTGGTTGTCCAAGCGAGCACGGAAGCATCTTCATCTGCGAGCTTGAATTTGATGAAAACGGCAGGCTCAGCGACCTCTTTGTAACCCTGAGCCACTTCATGTGTCGAGTAACTGGTTCCAGTCTGTGGGCAAAAGGGTAGAACTTTGTGACCACGAAATAGCAATCCTTTGTCGAACATTTGTTTGAGTGACCACCAAGCGGATTCGATGTAATCGTCGTGTAGTGTGACGTAAGGGTCGTCCATATCGACCCAGAATCCCATGCGTTCGGTCATTTCACGCCATGCTTCTTCGTAGGTCCAGACGCTCTCCTTGCACTTTTGGTTGAAGGCCTCCATTCCGTAGGCTTCGATGGCTTCATTACTCATCAGGTCCAACTGCTTCTGCACCTCAATCTCTACCGGCAAACCATGGGTGTCCCACCCCGCCTTACGCTCCACAATGTGACCTTCCATCGTTTTCCAACGGCAGACCATGTCCTTGAATAGACGAGAAATCACGTGGTGAATTCCCGGTTTGCCGTTCGCAGTAGGTGGCCCCTCGAGGAAAGTGAAGGGGGATGCACCGTCGCGGCGCGCCTCAATGCTCTGGGCGAATGTCTTCTCATCGCTCCAAGCCTGCATCAGGGCCGTCTCGAGGGCGACCGGATCGAGTTCGCCGGCTGGCTTCGGTACTACCATCGGGCGGGCGACCTGCGGTCGCGTCTTGAAGTTGAGGGGGTCGCCCAAAGGGCGTTTAGGGAGATTCGGGGGTCTTTGGTTCTGTGACGGGCGTCTTCGAGGCGAGCGCTGCCACCGTTGCTTGGAAGGGTTCAAAGGCGGGCGATGCGGGGTTCTAACCGTGTCTGAGACGGTCACGCTTGATGTTGGCGGGATGACTTGCGATGGCTGCGCAGGGCGTGTCCGTGATGCGCTTGAGGGTGTGGCTGGAGTTGCTTCCGCAGAGGTATCGCACGAGACCGGTTTTGCTATCGTTTCACACTCAGGTGTATCACGAGATTTGATGACCGGAGCGGTTCGGACAATTGGCTACACGGTCGATGGTCAGGCCGAGGATTATCACTGGGGTGACCGAAGTGTCTGGAAACAGAGTGCACACAACACGAAATGGTGTCTCATCGGCTGTTCAATTGGCGACTTTGGTACTATTGCTGCGTTCCAATTTGTATTCACGGATTCGGGGTGGAGTCCAATGAGCATCATGATCTTAGCAATAATCAATGGATTATTGACTTCAATTGCTCTTGAAACTGCAATTTTATCCAAGCAAATGGGATTATTTGAAGGATTTAAAGTAGCAATCGGCATGTCATTTATCTCTATGATTGCCATGGAATCTGCTATGAATATTACAGATTATTTGATGACTGGTGGAGCCATGTTAACTTGGTGGGTAGTCCCAATCATGCTTATTGTTGGATTTATTACTCCGTGGCCATACAATTACTGGCGCTTGAAGAAATATGGAATGGCTTGCCACTGAAGGAGTTTTGATCGTGGAAGATATGTTTGGTCTCGCTGACGAGATTACTGCATGGATTGGTGATTATGCTCGCAGCAACGGTATCGCCACGCTTGTAATCGGCGTTTCTGGTGGTGTCGATTCTGCTGTAACATCGACACTTTCTGCTCGAACTGGACTTCCTACGATTGTACTCAATATGCCAATTCACCAAGATCCCGAACAATATGAATTGGCGAATCAACACATTTCTTGGCTTGAATCAAATTTTGAGAATATTGATTCACGATATTCACCCTTCGATCTCACAAAAGTATTCGATGCATTTTCCATTGAACTCGGAGAATATTGTTCAAACCTTACCCTAGCAAATGCCAAGGCTAGACTTAGGATGACTACTTTGTACCATTTCGCAGGTTTGAGAAATGGTATTGTTGTAGGTACAGGAAATAAGGTTGAAGACTTCGGAGTGGGCTTTTTCACAAAATACGGAGATGGCGGCGTTGATATTTCTCCTATTGCCGATCTAATGAAATCCGAAGTTTACGCAATTGCAGAATCACTCGGTATCATTCAGGAAATTCAAGATGCTGCACCTACAGATGGCCTCTGGGACGATGGACGCACAGATGAGGACCAGATGGGTGCGACTTACGATGAGTTGGAGTGGGCAATGGAGCACGAGGCGAACCCGTCGGGCGAGACTCTGAGTGAGCGGCAGCGAACTGTACTTGCAATCTTTCGCTCATTCAATACTTCCAATGCTCACAAGATGAATCCAATTCCTATCTTCAAGCGGCAGGACTCCTGAGGTGAGTTGCATGTCGATGCAGCGCTGCGGACTGGATGAGGTTCGCGCTGCACTTAATTCAGGGGAATCTATCTCGCTGATTTTGGTCAATCGCGAGCATGACTCTGAAGAGGTTGGCGGACTTGTCTCGGCAGCTGAAGAGGCCGGTATCCGAGTCATCAAAGGATCAGAAAATGATCTATGGCGAATGGCTCGAGAAAATTCAGAAGAAGCGCCCGAAATTCTTGCTCTTGTTGGGCGAGATCCAGCCGCATCATTAGACGAAGTAATAGCGGCTGGAGGTTTGATTTGGCTACTCGACGGGGCGAAGTATCCTGTCAATATCGGCTTCTGCATCCGCACCGCTGAAGTCTCAGGAGCAGCTGCTGTTGTGGTGGTCGGAGAACTAAACAATTCTGAGCGAAGCGCGGCCAAGCGCGCTTCGATGAAAGCACACAGATTCATCCCAGTATTCTGGCAATCCTCGAGCGAGTCAATACTTACAGCCAAGTCCGCAGGATACCGAATTATTGCCCTAGAAGACATTGGCGACAAGGCACCATGGGATGTTGATATTACAGGCCCAGTCCTCCTAATCGTTGGGGGTGAGCGCGCAGGAATCAGTGAGGAAGCTATCGCGCTTGCTGACGAAATCATTCGTATTCCAATGAGCGGTTTTGTCCCTTCATTCAATCTGCAAGCACCACTCAGCGCAGTAGCAATCGAAGCCCAGCGCCAGCGTTCCCAGTGAATGCTATCTCACGCTTGTGGGATCAGTTCATTTCAATGAGCGTGTAGGTCGCCGACGAGGAGAAGAATTACCAGCATCAGCGATACACCGATTAGCACATTCAGCAGTGCTCCGCGACCGGTCTCTGGGTTGTGAATGTCAGGTAAAGTGTCCACAGTAGCAACATAAAGAAAGGTGCCTGCCGCGAACAACATCGAGAGTGCGATAATGTGCTCGTCCACACCTTGCAAGGCGTAGAACGAGATCATAATCATCACAGGTGTGGCCAGTGAAAACAGCACAACATCTCTGATGGATTCGTTCCTGTTCTCTCTTTCGTGCATTGAGAATACTCCCAGACTGAAAGCAGCAGGGATCTTATGAATCAATACTGCCATTGCAACCAAGGCGGTGACCGCCTCTGATGTGCCTGCAGCAGCAGACCCAATTGCCAGTCCATCTGCCGCAGAATGCAGAGACAGACCGAGAACGATTATCCAAGGGGAAGTCCTGTGATGCACGTGCTCGTGCCCATGCTCATCATGGTGGTCATGGTGCTCCTCGTGTATTGCGTGACCTATACCGGATCCTTCTAGAATCAGCATCATCATGAATCCCGCCAGTATGGCTGCTCCAATCATTAGATTCTCAAGACCCTCATCGTCATGCTCGTCATGATCACCAGTGGCCAACTCGAAACCCTCTGGGACAACAACAAGAAGAGCAGAAGCCAACAAAATCCCGGATGCGATACCTGTGATCCTTCTGAGGTTCTCTGGGTTCTCCTTCAATTTACTGAAAATAGGGAATAAACCTCCGATGAGGGCTAAAACGAGAGTTAGTCCTGCTAGTTCGATTGGAGGACCTACTGCGACCATATCGCCGCCCATTTGTATTACATATATAAAAAATGTTAATAATTCTAAGTAGTTAGCAGTGTCATGAGCAGAATCATATCGTTCAGTGGCGACAAAGAGTTCGCACGCAGACTAGACTCCATGATTGAGGACTCCGGATACAAGAACAGAAGCATGTTCCTCAGGGATGCTAGTCTTCACTTCGCGAATGCAAATCTTGGTGACGACCTGAGTACGATGGATGCAGATTCGGTCACAGAGGGGGTACTGGTGATATTCTACCAACACGGAGTGGAGAGCAAGATTCTCGATATCAGACATTCTCATTCGATTAAGGTCTCTTCTTACAATCACAACTGCTTGACTGAGAGCCATACTTGTGTAGACACCATGCAAATCAGGGGTGAAGCCGGATCTGTCAAGGATGTTGTTGAGAGATTGAAGAATACCAATGACGTCGACAGAATCTCATTCGTCTCAGCTCCTATGCGCGAAGCCGGATGCTGCTGAATGTCTGCTAGCAGAGGTCGAGCCTGCGTCGCATTGAAGGAGCGGCGCTATGACCAAGCGACGTGGAAATACCCTCGCAACTTGAGTCAATGCTCAGCGGCTCGATGGGTCCGACCAAGCAGAAGGCGGCCCGTTTGGTCGTCGACTTGGCCTCTGCTGCGGGTGCGACGGAGTTCATCGAGGTCGAGAACGCCCATGTTTCTGGCGTGAGCGTGATTACAGGCGGACATGGACTCAGGCGCTTCCTAGCCGACCTGTCAGGTGACCCCGAGGGAAATGTAGCCATTCCAACCACTCTCAACTCGGCGGGTTGCGACAATCAGAGGATGGAGGAGATGGGGATTGACCATCCTGATTTCCTCGAGCAACAGTTTGAGATTGTGCACGCATACTCCGAACTGGGGATAGACGCAATCCTCTCTTGCACGCCCTATGACAGAGGCATCGAGGACGACGAAGGCATCGGCTCTTGGGCGGAGTCCAACGCAGTCTGCTTCTCCAACTCCTACACTTCGCTGATTACAAATCGAGAATCTGGACTCTCCGCCCTTGCCACCGCACTGACTGGCTGGGCTCCTCTATGGGGACTTCACCTTGAGTCTAATCGTGTTCCAAACATCCTTGTGCGCGTCGAGTGCGCGATGGAAGATTTGGCTGATTGGTCGATTCTCGGCGATTGGATGGGGATGCAGGTGCGCCCTGATTGGAGTCTTCCTTGGGGGATGATGCCGCGGCTGGTTGGTTTGCCTGCTGATGCAAACTTCGAGATGCGCAAGGCGCTTACCGCTGCCGCAGCGAATTATGGCTGTCCGATGCTGTGGGTGGATGGCCTGACAGCCGATGCCCCTGAGGTTGATTCGTTCGAGGGAGAACTTGTCTTTGGTGAAGCGGAGCTGGCTGAGCGTTATGCTGACTTGGCTCCGACTGGAACTGTTGATCTTGTTGTGATTGGTTGCCCGCAGGCGAGTGTTGGTGAGGCGCGTGCAACCGCAGCAGCAGTCAGGGCTCGAATGGAACTCAGTCAGCGGATTCCTGACCACCGATTGTGGGTTTTCACAAGTGGTTACAACTACGATTTGTTGGAGGCTGATGGCACTGTGGCTCTGCTTGAGGAGGCTGGTGCACTGGTTTTGCGAGACACTTGCCCGGAGGTGACTCCGTACAATCGCTCGAAGTACAATCATCTGTTGACTAATTCACTGAAGGCTGAGCATTATCTGAAGAGCGGGCTCAATCTTTTGCCGACGAGCGTTGCGCGAATCGAGGATTGCGTGGCACATGCATTTGACCCTAATTTGGTGACCGGGGCCCGACCTATTCTCGGTGCAAAGGGAGTCAAAGCGATGGCCACTAATAAGACGAGGCAGACCGGAGAGGCTGTGATAAATGGGCATGGAATTCCTAGTCAGAGTGATTGGAAGATTCGTGGAAAAGCGATGGTTAGCGATGTGCCGATAACCTACCTTGGCTACGTGAATCGTGACACCGGGGTTATCGAGGAACCTGGGCATCCGCTTGATGGGGTTGCCATCGAGGATACTGTTCTAATTTATCCGAAGGGCTCTGGTTCTACTGTTGCGCCCTTCGTGTTGATGGGATTAATCTACACAGGAAAGGGCCCACGGGCGATTGTGAATCGCGATGTGTGTCCGTTGACGCTTCCCGCGGCGAGCCTTCTCGCCGTCCCTTATGCCCACGGATTCGATGATGATCCGACCCTTGCCATCAATGATGGTGATGAAGTAGAGATGACGCTTGAGGATGGTTCGGTGCAACTGAGAGTCATCTCGCGTGCGGCCTAGAAGTGCACGAAATTGCCGCCTTTGCGCGAGCGAGGATTGATGACTGCACGGCTTTGCCCGTGGCCTGTGTCGAACCGTCCTGACCCCGAACCCTGCAGACCGCAGGACTTGGGCAAGTTCGAGGTGACTGTACGTGATGGGGCGGCACGTTTGGGTCGTCTTCACACGCGACATGGTGTGCTGGATACGCCGATGTTACTACCGGTGATTAACCCTAATATTCGCACGATTGAGCCGCGAGAGATGTGGGAGAAATACCGCGTCAATGGGCTGATCACAAATTCCTACGTGACTTGGAAGCACGAGAAGTTGCGCGAATCGGCTTTGGCTGATGGAATCCACGCACTGCTCGACTATCCAGGGGTTATCGTGACCGATTCGGGAACCTTTCAATCGTATGTTTATGGCGATGTCGAGGTTGGTGTTGAGGAGATTGTAGAATTCCAGCGCGACATCGGCGTGGATGTCGGGACGATGCTCGATGTATTCGGTCGGCCCGACATGAGCCGCGAGGAGATTGAGCATGCAGTCGAAGAGACCGCTGCTCGTGCCCCCGTTTCACTAGCGGTTGCAGGCGAGGGTCTCTTGCTGAACGGGCCCGTGCAGGGTGGATTACACGAAGATTTGCGCGCCGAGGCTGGTCGCTTGATGTGCGAGGTAGAGGGTGAGCATCGGGGCTTTGCTGTGCATCCAATTGGCGGCATTGTCCCGTTGATGGAACGCCAACGCTACCGCGAATTGTTTGAGATTCTACTGGCTGCTCGAGCTACGATTCCTCCTAATCGGCCGATTCACCTCTTCGGCTGCGGACATCCTCTCCTCTTCCCGATGTCCATTGCTCTCGGAGTAGATCTATTCGACTCCGCAGCCTACGCCCTTTTCGCGCGCGACGACCGACTTCTCACACCAAATGGTACGGTCAAAATCGGGGAATTAACCGAATGGCCAACCCACTCTGCCACACTATTCTCTCACACTCCAGCCGAGGTGCGGGCGATGGATCGGAACGAGCGTTCCGTTCTTCTCGCCCATCACAATCTAGAGGTAACTCAAGCCGAGCTTGCTCGATGCCGCGAGGCGGTGCGAAATGGAACCATTTGGCGCCTCGCGGAACAACGCAGCCACGCTTCACCGCGGCTGCGTGAAGCCTTCGAATGGGTCCTTGAACAATTTGAAGAAACTGAAGAAGGACCTGTCGGCGAGAGTTCGCTGAGAACCATCGCCTCGACCGACCCAGTTCGAGGTTCTTCTGAGCAATTTTCTGACGATATCGACAGCCGCCCCCATTTACTCCACCTCAACGCTCTTCTGGCGATGCGATGGCGCCGTCCTGGATCATGGTGGGACGGTTCCTCGAAGCCTCCCGAACGCGTCGTAATTCTGACCGGAGNNGACCGACCCAGTTCGAGGTTCTTCCGAGCAATTCTCCGACGATATCGACAGCCGCCCTCATCTACTCCATCTCAACGCTCTTCTGGCAATGCGATGGCGTCGCCCTGGTTCATGGTGGGATGGCTCTTTGAATTCCCCTGAACGCGTCGTAATTCTGACCGGAGGAGCGCCTCCGTGGCGCGATACTGCTCTCGGCACGGCAATCGCAGCACTGGCTGAGGAACCTCGTACAGTGGTGCTCATTTCGACCCCAGTTGGCCTCATCCCATTCACCCTTGAGGATGTCTCACCTTGGTGCCATATTGATTGCTCAGAGTCTCTCTGGAACATGATTCTCACCGAGGATGAAATTGAGGTCTGGCTCGAGGATTTAGGTCTCGGCGACATTCCCCTCGACATCCACATCTGCCAGCCCGATCCCGAAGGAGAAGCAGGGGCCGAAAACCGTGCAGCGATTCGCACGTGGATTGACCGCTGCGCAATTGTCGACAAGCTCTCACTAATCTGTGCCATCACTCCTGACGATGCTTGCTCTCTCACCGAAGGAATGACCGTCCGACGTTCGAGAACAGATCGCATGATAAACGTCAATTTTGGTGATGAACACTGTATATCTCCCAGATTAACCGACGGCGCGCTTTCGCTCACCCTAATCGGCGCGCGCCGCCTACACGCCCTCAACCCAACAGCACCAGCCAGATTCGATGAGGGTGTCACGGCCAGCGATTCAGACCACCCGGGAATGCCACGAGTCCTCTTGATGGACGACGCAATCCCATT
>DUJH01000049.1:60559-64820 GCA_013329905.1 Candidatus Thalassarchaeaceae archaeon
CTGATGCAACGAGATGGCCGCCGGGGATTCATTCAAGTGATTACGGCCACCACATCGAGTCGACTCCCTTTGGGAGTCACCACCTAGGTTGGTGCTCAATTGGAGAATGCGGAATTCGTCATCGAGACTCGCAATCTGCGTAAGATGTACGGCCCCCACCTTGCCCTCGATGACGTCAACGTGCAAATTCCAAAGGGAGCAATTGGTATCCTTGGACCCAATGGAGCAGGCAAATCGACCTTGTTCAAGTGCTTGTTAGGGCTTATCACGACAACCTCAGGAAATGGTTCAGTCCTCGGCTACGACATCAAAACCGATGGCGATATCATTCGAGCTCGCATCGGATACATGCCGGAATACGATTCGCTCGATCCAGACCTCACCGCCATCGACCAAGTAAGATACGCTGGTGAACTCCTTGGAATGAACCCTGCATCAGCGATGCAACGCTCCCACGAAGTGCTCGAATATGTTGGCCTGCGAGATCAGCGTTACCGCAAGATCGAGTCCTTCAGCACAGGTATGAAGCAGGCCACCAAACTCGCCTGTGCCATCGTCCATGATCCTGAGATTCTCATCTGTGACGAACCCACAAACGGCCTCGACCAACGCTCTCGCGAATTCATGCTCAACACCCTACGGCGAACCGTCGACGAAGGCGGGGGGACCGTCCTGATGTCTAGCCATGTGATGGACGATGTGCAGCAGGTTTGCGACCGTGTGGTGATGATTCACAATGGCCAAGTCGTCGTTAATCGCCCGATTGCCGACCTCGCTGACCAAATCGAACGCGAGGTTGAGACGGTGATTTGGGGAGGTGCATCTCGAATGGAGCAGGCTCTGCTCGCTGATGGCCTCAAGGTCCGTAGGATGGGGCGAGTCATGAGGGTTACAATCGACGATGAGAGCACTATCGATCGTATCATCCAAATTGCCTACAAGGCAGACGTGCAGATTCGTGAATTGCATGAGTACGAACCTGATCTGGAAGACATTTTCCTACTTATCATGGAAAAGCTCGGGGCTCACGTCAAGGGAACCTCAGAATTGATGACCTCCAAGCACACAGGAGGTGGTTCCTCTGTCTGAACCGGAATCCACACAACCTCCGAAAGAGGATGAGGTCGAGCCGGCGCAGACTAATCCTCAGGCGGTAAGTGCTGCCAACGCCGTAGCTGGAGATGACATCGATCAGAATCAAACGGACCCCGATATAGGCTCTGGACAGACCCGAATGGAGGTCGCATACGGGGCTGGTGATGGTGATGATGACGCAAAAGCGGTGGTTGCGCGCAAGGCCTCGTTAGGCATACTTTTCGAGCAAATTTACCGGCCGTGGGACGGTAATTTAGGGCCGCGTTGGGTTCGGAATTACGCGATTTTCAGGCACCATGTTTACGGTATCTTCCGTGGCAAGGGACATCGATATTACAACCCATTCGTCAGGCTCGCAATACTCGTAATCTTCCTAAGTTCGCTGACTCCAATAGCGATGATTTTCCTCTCTGTGACTATCTCAGGAGGAGAGGGCGCAGAATTCCTCAATCGAATGTGGGGTGTCAATCGCTACAACCTCTGGGGGCAAGTCCTCGGTTACTTCCCCCGCAACCTCTGCATGTGGCCACTTCTGACTGCTCTGGTGGTTGGAGGGATGATTTCCGATGACCGCAAGAATGGAACCAGCGCGATCTACTTCTCAAGGCCGGTTACGAGAACTGATTACACGGCGATGAAGTATCTCTCAGCCTCTGTAGTTCTGGGCTTCGTCATCGTCTTCTCTTACATGCTCTATTACGCAGCTTCAATCGTCTTCAATGGCGAGGGATGGGCTTTCTTAATCGATACTCTGCCCTACTTCCTCGGTGGTTTGATTGCAGGTATTTTGCTTGTGATAACTTACACTTCTATTGGTATGGCACTGTCGAGTGTGAGTCAGAGTCGCTTTTTCGCTGCGATTGGATTCTTAGCGATTATTTTCGGTACGAAGGTGGTCGCTTTGATGATTGAATTGATTTTCGATACGACGATGTTCTACATTCTCAGCCCTTACGATTCTCTAGCTCACGTTGGTCAGTGGTTGCTTGGGATCCCTGCCAATTACGAGCATTCACTGGCTTTCTCAGTGATTTCTATTCTGATTTACAACGCGGCTTCAATCGGATTGCTGGTAAGCCGAGTTAGTTCGTTGGAGGTGACTCGAGAATGAGTACAAAATCTACTCCGGCTGTGCTCATCGATCACTGTTCGAAGTGGTATGGTCAGGTGATAGGCCTGAACGATGTCTCTCTCGCGATCGATGGTGGAGTTACTGGGATTTTGGGACCGAATGGTGCTGGGAAATCTACTCTGTTCAAGCTCTTGATGGGTCGATTGAAGCCAAGCAGTGGCACCGTTCGATTGTTCGGAATCGATCCGTGGGAGAATACGGCTCCTTACCGACGCGTCGGCTACGTCGCCGAGACAGAGAAGTTGTATGATTGGATGACTGGACTCGATTTCGTCTCGACACTGGCTCGCCTTCACGGAATGACGAGAGATGAGGCGATAGAGCGCGCCGCGCACGTCCTCGAATTCGTCGGTCTATCTGAAGTTCAAAACAAGGAGGTTGGCAAGTACAGCAAGGGCATGAGGCAGCGCGTTAAGATTGCACACGCCCTTGTCCACGACCCTGACTTGATCATCCTAGACGAGCCACTGCATGGATGCGACCCAATCGCTCGCACCAGTATCATGAGCGTAATTCGCGACCTTGGGGCGCAAGGTAAGACCGTGCTCGTCTCCAGCCACATCCTCGATGAAATCGAGCGTATCACTGAGCAGATTGTCATTCTCCACAATGGACGACTCCTTGCGCTCGGCAATCTTCACGCAATCCGCGACCTACTCGACAAGCATCCACACCGAATTCTCATCCGCACTGAAGACCCGAGGGCTCTGGCTGGATGCTTCGTGCCTGAAGACCCTGTTTACGGCGTAAGATTCGCGGGAGAGGGAGCGCTTGAGATCCTCACCAATGACCTCTCGGCCGCTCATTCGATCCTCCCTCGCGTAATCGTCGAATCTGGCATAAAAGTCACATCAATCGAAAATCCGGACGACAATCTCGACGCCCTGTTGGGCTACTTGGTAGGTGGTGATTCATGACGGACAAACAAGGCCGCAGCCTCGCTGAAACAGTATGGACTCGTCTCGACCGCAAGGCGGGAGCCATCACCGAACTGACGATTCGCCAATTGCGCCATCGACTCTCAACCTGGGTAGTTCTCGGTGTAGGAACTCTACTACTGCTGACGCTTCTGGCGATGTATGTCGCCGGAGCTAGGGAAGGCTGGGAACCAATCGACAATGATGGCGACTCTCACGATTGGGATAAGGATGGATATCCAGCCGGTCAAGAAATGAAGTACGGAGCAGATCCGTGGGATGGAACGTCCTATCCTGGATCGGGGCATTTCGTACAGGAGGGGTCCTTCCAAAATAGTCAGGGTGCCGTACATTATGGCAACCACACTTGGCGCTCGGCCACAGGGACCTTCACTTACAATTGGATAGACGAATCTTTCACTGGCGGGCGCGGAGTCTTGGATGTCGATCGAATGGGGGATTGCCCCGAAGGTGAACCTCTGGAAGACTATTGGGTGGATTGGGGAGATGGATGTATAATCGAAGAGGGTCGTATTTTCGTTCTTGAAGCGACCTTCGTAGGAGAGGGGACATTCCGAGTTCACCAGAATTGGTATGCGGAATGGGGCAACATGGCAGACACCTATGACGTCGAACCCGAACCAGCCTCAAATTACATCGATGAGGACGATATCGATTGGTCGGGCGACCCGAATGGAATCAATGGGTTCGACGATGACGGAGATTGTCTGAGGACTGATTGGATAAGCGTTGAATTCAACTTCGATAAGGACGAAAATGATAACGGGATTCCGTGTGATGTAATCTGGTACACTGCATCTGACGGGACAATTATCCATATTGATCGCGACGAAAATGTCGATGAGGATCCGAGCGAGGAATCGCTCTCGTTTGAAGACGCTCATCGTGCCTTCATCATCGCTTCAGGCAAGATAGCCTTCGTGATGATTCTCTCTATCTTCCTACCACTCTTCCTCGCTCTTGGCCTAATCCGCGATGAGACCGAGAACGGCACCCTTCACTATCTACTATCCAAACCGATTCATCGCGGCGAATTCATCACTTACCGAATTCTAGGATATTTGATTATTTCAGGTGGATTTGTCCTCATCATGTC
>DUJH01000049.1:64989-87411 GCA_013329905.1 Candidatus Thalassarchaeaceae archaeon
CTTCTTATGGGGGTCGTCACAGCCGCCTTGGGCCCTGGAGATTCGATATTCCGATTGACCGATATCGTAGTCTGGCTCGGGATCGCTTTCGCAACTATCCTAGCGTTAGCTGCCTACGGCGCGATTTTCAATACACTCGGCCTCATATCCTCGAAATACGGAGTCTATATCGCTCTGATTATCGGTGTCTATGAATTCGTCATGGCGGTTCTCACATTGGCAGGAGCCTCGCTAATTCCAGTCCTCTCAGTTTCGCATTGGACTCTACAATTAATCGATTCAATCGTTCTAATCGTCTGGCCCAACACGCTTGAGATGTCTATCATTGCAGAGGCCTTCGATCTACCATCAGCCCTCGCCGCCTTCTGGAATCCTCCGATGCACCATTTGGGAACTGAGGATCCATTCATCTCGGCGATCCTCTCAGTAGTTGTTCTACTCCTCATCACGGTAGTCATGGTCCTCTTCGGCCAGCGCCTGTTCAAGCACCGAGAAATAATGTGATTGTTCATCTCAGAGTTGATTCAATGATGGACCGCATCAAGGGTGATTTGCGCAATTTCTGGCGCTTCGATATCTTACCGCCAATCAATCGTCTTTCCTGGTGGTGGTGGTGGGTTCTCATCCTTGTCCCAGATCCAGTCCATCCCACACGCTCTCGTCAGTTGATGGTACTCTGGTCATCGAAGGAGACTCCTGCTATCCGCGTTAGTGGGCATTGGTGGGTCCCTAAGGCGCGGATGCTGGTTGACGAGGATGGCGGCACAGTCATGTCAGGAATGGTGTGCGCTTGGTGGTACGATGGCGAGAATATGTACGAGCCTCTGTTGATGACAGAGTGTAGGATGGCTGCCATCGATGACAAGCACCCCCTGTGGCCGGCTGAGGCAGGTAAAGGAGGCGAAGGTGCGGGCGCAGTAATTCCTCTTACAACGAAAGATTTGACATTCGGCCTACGCCCAGGTAAGAAGGCTTTCTGGCTCAATCTTACTAGTGATCCAGCAAAGGTCGAGGAGGGCGCGCCGAAGGAGTTCAAAGTTGAGATGACTCCTTGGTGGGAGCGCCCGAGTTCTGCGAAATACAAGAATAACGTCTACGCTCTAGATATGGGATACGACATCCTCAGAGTCCACGGTTTGAAGGCGAAAGTAAAGATTGATGGCGAGGAGGTCGAAGGTAGTGCCTACATCCAGAAGGTTGGAGTCCAAGCACCGAGTTTTCCTTGGTTTTGGGGAATGCTTCACTTCGATGATGGCTCCTATATTGATTGGTTCCTCCCCCATGCTTCACCCTCGTTCACAATGATGGACGACGCCCCTTGGTCTCCTCGAGATTTCTTTCGCTGGCCGAACATCGGCACCGGGGTTTTTCATGATTCGAAGCGCGGCCGTACTGAGAATTTCAAGCGCTGCACAGTTGAACTGAATCGGCAGGAAGGGGAGGATGCGCTACGTGATGAAAAGGGCAATCTTTTGCCTTGCTTTCGCGTCAAAGTTTGGAATGGACGCACGCAGGTTTCGATTCATGTGCGTGCGACATCGCGTGCGAGATGGATATTCGATCAGCCTACGCGCGCGGGCTTTGTTAGTCATCTGACCTACAATGAGTATCCACTCGAGGTGGAGAAGATCGCCATCCTCGACGAGGAGGGTCTGCGTACTTTCGAGGACTACGAGTGGATACGGGGTAATGCCGAACACGCTTGGGGAATCCTCAACTGATCTTCGGCTACGAGTGAGAGGTTGTGTGGGCCGCACCGTTCATAACCAGCCTTGACCGAGACTCGTCCCGAGGAATAGAGATGAGTGCGGACGAGGTAGTGACAGAGGCTGCTCAACTAATCACACGCGGAGATTACGCTGGTGCGATGACGGTGTTTGATGGATACATCGATTCGAATCCCGATGACCCCGCTGGATACTACGGCTGGGCAGAGGCTGCCCTCTTTGACATACAGGAGAATGGCAACCTCGACGAGAAAGGAAAAGACCGCATCAACGAGGGTCAGATAGCCGCTTACTTCCGACGTGCTGCGGGCATGGCTCCTGACAATGCTGACTACAACGCGGCTTATGCCGGTGCCTTGGTTGAGTTCGACCGAATTCCAATGGCTGTAAGACAGCTGCACAAACTTGTCGAGATAGGCAAGGCATCGGATGAAGTAGACGTCTCATTCCATCTTTACGAGGCAGCACGCGGATTAATCGATGCGATCGATTTGAAGACAAATTTCGATCGCAGCGCGCCAATCGCTCGCCAGTACATCTCCGAGGCGGTGACATTCGCCATTCTTGGACTGGGATTCTCATCGGTTGAGGAAGCCATTGAGTACCTCAACATAGATGCGTGAGGAGTGGTCGTCGTGAGTGGCGACCTGTTGATGGTCGCTCTGGGCTATCACGGCGCGGACTTCCATGGTTCGCAAATTCAGCGTGATGTCCGCACCGTACAGGGTGAGATGACCGAAGCTCTGACTCACCTCGGTTGGTGGAGTGATGGCTGCCTTGAGATTTCTAGTAGGACCGATGCCGGCGTCAGTGTGAGGATGAATCTTGCAGCGATTTCTCTTTCGGAATCTGTCTTATTGAATGTTGGAGCAGCGACTTTCGTAACGGCAATTAACGACCATTTGCCAGGAGACTTAGTCGTATGGCGAGCTCAAAGGGTATCCGGAGAAAGCATAGTTCGATTCGCTAGTTCAAGGACCTACCTCTATCGCTGCGAGATGATTCCCAAGTGGCCACAAGAATTTGATAACGAACTCTTTGTTGCAGCTTGTGCGGCCTTTGTTGGCAGGCATGATTTTAGCAATTTTTGCCGACTTGAAGCCAATCGAAGTCCACTACGAACAGTCGATTCGGTAGAGCCGTGGTGCGACACCTCTGGCCGAATCGTTGGGATTTCAGTGACGGCTGAGTCATTCCTCTGGAACCAAATCCGTCGAATTGCTTCGGCAATCCATAGGGTAATTCTCTCAGAGATTTCTGTAGATGATATCGTATCGGCGCTAGCAAATCCTGAGGTCCCTGTAGATCATGGGAGAGCGCCGGCTGATGGCCTCATGCTCTGGTCGCTCAATCACCCCGATTTCCCAAACCACATTGATTCCACGCCAGTGGTGGAGGGGTTCAGCCTCCCTCCGATTGGCTCGCGAGCCCACAAGCGATGGCTGAATCTGGCTCGTATGGAGAATTCGACACTGCTTGAGCGCGAGTGGATCAAACTCAACCAAGGCGGAGAGTGACGCTTTCTCCGTCTTCACACGGCAGTCTCTCACGAAGGAAGGCGCTCGAAATAACCTCAGCGGTCTCGGTGTGTCGAGTCAGGTCAGGAATCAGGATAGCACAATCGACCCAATTCTCTCCATCGGTTGAAATCTCGGCTGGGAATGCGGTCGCACCGCCGAAAGATCGACCATCGCGCTCGAAACCTGCTATTCGTATCGATTCGATCTGTGATTCTGATTCGCCATCATCCAGTCCAGCGTGGATTCTCAATTCGAGGTAGTTTTCGAGGGCTTCCCCTACCACATCTACATTCAGAGTGCCAGGCCACGCCCCCGCTCCAAGAATCGCCTTGAACTGGTCCTGATAGTGGCTTTGCGCCATGAAGACGTGAGCCCGCCCGAGCCCACTGGTGACCTGCCCCGACAGACGCATGGACTTGGGTTGCCCCCATCGCAAATAAGCATCAGCGTGAGGGCTCATAACTTGTCAAGAGCCAAACTTGAGTTCGGGGCTCAGCGAACTCACAACTCGATGGTCCAACCCCGTTGGCCAACAACCCAACCCGCAACCTCGACAGCACGCCGTTGAGGACTGCTGGGGTCGTTCAGAGGATTGCTATGGTTGAGATGGATTAAGTGGATTTCTGGATCACCATCCATCTTCCTCCCGAGTCTCTCGAGAGTGTCTTCGACGAGTGGGTGGGGGACTTCGCTCATGTCTCGCCCAGCCAGCTCGTCAGCGCTCCAAAAAGTAGCGTCGATCATCGCATGAGTAAGTTCGAGAGAGGCGAACCAAGCTCTCAGAGAATCGTATCCGACAGCCGTAAGAGTCTCATCCCAATCATCGTGGTCTGGTAGGAAAAGCACCTTCGCCCCCTCTCCGGAAACGAGAATCGCATGTGTGTCCGAAGCATCGTCTCGATGGGGTACTGGAATGAATTCGAAACGCACGCCGGGACAAACAAGACTCGGCGATCCTGATGAACTCGAGTTACCACCTCGCTCAAACGGTTCCAAGGTATCACGACTCGCGAGCACCTCGAAGACCGAATCGCTCGCGACGAGAGGCATTCCAACACATCCCATGGCCTCTCGGCCAAATTGACCCAAACCCTCGACATGACCGAGGTGGGCATGGGTCAATAGAACACTATCCGGCAGAACCGGAGCTTCCATCCCTAGAGAATCCGCCCATAGCCGAAATTGGTCGGGCAAAGCCCGAGTGGCCTCAATCAAATGCATTCCACCCGCAGCATCCCGCACGCCGACGGCCACAGGTAATCGCCTGCGCCCCACATCAGCAAAGGCGGCCGAGCAATTCGCACAGGCGCAGCCGGCTTGAGGAACGCCGCCATCCTGCCCGGTGCCGAGCAGGGTGAGGGTCGGAGTTGAACCAGTCATGTAGGGGGGAGGGTGAGGGGTGGTGAAAGAGTCGTCGACCGCTACGAAGAGCCGATTTGATAGGGTCGCCAAAGCAAATATCACTCTCCGATGAAATCATCAACGTCGCCGACCTGTGAGGGGCGTGACCGGCGACACATCCTGGATGAAGGAGAGATACGACTCACTACGGAGTCAAGGTTTGGAGTGGAATCCACCTACTCTCGAGACGGCCAATCTTCCTCGCTGTACGATGGATGGCCGTCCGACGATAATGCTCTCAGCCAATAATTACCTGAATCTGACGAGTCACCCGAAAGTCATCGAAGCGATGATCGAGGCAACTCGGAAGTACGGCGCAGGTAGTGGCTCCGTCCGCGCCATTGCCGGAACGATGGATATCCATCTTGAGGCCGAACAGAAAGTGGCCGAATTCAAGGGAGTTGAGGCCTCTTTGATCTACTCGGCAGGATATACAGCCAATGTCGGGCTTATTCCGACCTTGGTTCAAGGAAAGCAGGACGTAATCATCAGCGATGAACTGAATCACGGCTCAATCATCGATGGAGTCCGCTTGACAAAGGCTCAGCGCGCCGTCTACGGTCATAATGACATGGGCGCGCTGGAAGCGGTCCTCAAGGAATACTCGGAGGCAGACCGCAAATTGGTCATCACTGATGGTGTATTCTCTATGGATGGCGATATCGCCCCGCTCGATGAGATTTCAGCCCTCGCTGAGGAATACGGGGCGATGGTCTATGTCGATGATTGCCATGGCGAAGGAGTCCTCGGAGATGGCGGTGCGGGAATCGTTGACCACTTCAAACTCCAAGGCAAGGTCGACTTTGAGATTGGTTCTTTCTCGAAAGCCCTCGGCGTTCAGGGCGGCATCGTCGCTGGATCTGAGGACGTCCGCACTCACGCCCTCAATCACTCTCGCTCTTGGCTGCTCTCCGGCAGTCAACCACCGGGTGTGGCAGCCGCGCAGAAGGCGGCTGTGGAAGTTCTGATGAGCGAACCCGAGCATCACGCTCGCTTGTGGGAGAATACGAATTACTTCCGAGATGAATTGCAATCTCTCGGCTTCGACACCGGTCTCTCTCAAACTCCGATCATCCCAGTGATGTGCGGCGAGTCTCCCAATGCCAAGGCCCTCTCTCAGGCCCTCGCCGATGAGGGCGTAATGGCTGGAGCCATCACCTTCCCCATGGTCTCTCGCGAGAGGGCCCGCGTCCGCACACAGATGTCCGCAGGCCTCTCTCGCGACGATCTCAACGAGGTCCTGCGAATCTTTGAGAAAGTCGGCCCCGGCTTGGGCTTAATCTGAGAGAAGAAGCAATCTCAAGCCTCTGCTACGACTTCGTCGAGGTCTTCGTCTCCTGGGACCTCAGTCTCTTGGCTAACCTCAGGATCAATCGTCCGGTGCATTCCATCAAAGGGATCCAGCCCACGGTCGATTCTGTCTAGCATCCTCCATCGAGGTGCGTAGGAGAGGTGCACGTAGAGAGGACCAGGAAGAATTGCCAAAACCCACCCCAATTGCTCAACGAAGTCTGGAGCTTCGCCAACCATCGACCAAGTAATCAGAATCAAACCGAGGAATGGGAATGGGAAGAGGTATCGGCGACGGTTCTCGAGCCTGATTGGCGGTCGCTTGGCAAATCCTGAGATTAGCAGAGAGAATCCACCTAGGCTTGCAGTCATAGCCGTGAAGATGAGACTAATCATTGCCCATTCGTTCAGTGTCTCCTCCCATGGCGTCGATTCAGACCATCCCGTGTAGGCGAATGGCATAATCAGCGTCAAACTAGCCAAAATACCGTAGACGACGCCGACGAATAGTGGGTGGCAAACAGTCAGCGGATAGCGTAGGAAGAGCTGACTGAGCGAGCCACCCTCAAGCATCAGACGGTGGTCGGCGTCGAAATTTTCGAGAGTATCGCGCCACCCCGTCATGGGCTCGTGGCAATGCACACGCGATAAGACCGTTGCGAACTGAAATCGTGGTGAAACGCAGCATTTAGAGCGAATCACGACAAGTCGAGACGAACCGTAGTAGTCTTCAGATTCCACTGTGGTTCGTCCTCGGCCGCGTCGCGAATGAAAGGAATCAGTGCGACGCGCAACTCAGCAACGTCAATCCCCCAGATACCGTGTTCGATATCGGACAGTCTACTGAGAATTTTCGAGGCCATATTGACCACTCCACGAACCTTTTGCTTCTCGTAATTATACAACAGAGCTGCACATTGAATGATGCCTTGAATTGCGTTTGTTTCAATAGGTCTATCCAATGGTTTCAGAGATTTCCATAGGTCTTCCCACGATTCGTGTGCGTGCCAGAACTTACCTTCATCGAAGAGGGTGCAACCCTCGATGAATAGGTCTTGTTGGGTCTCATTTAGAGCACTCCAATCCATCAATCCAGAATCGTGAGGTCGGGGTTCGGTTGGATTCATCGGCTCTCGCTCCCTCACCCCTATGGACGCAGAGATTATGACGGGTTCCCCGTCAAGGAAGGACGATTGGTGGCCGATGGGATGACTGAGGACGATTCACTGTTCACGATAACCGAGTCAAACCTCGACTCCGGAATGCGCGGAATTCCTGTTGGAACCTGCCGCACCTCCTTCGTCGATCCGATAGAGGGTGTACATTACGTCGGCTATCCTGTCGAGGACCTTGCAGACCTCGAGGAAGAGGATGTATTCTACCTCCTTCTGAACAAGCGATTGCCGACGGAAGAGGAGTCCGAGGCATTCCGAACCGAGTTGGCGCACCGTGCGATGGAGATGCCAACCGGTGCGCTACGAGTGCTGGAATCACTGACTCCCGGTAGCGGCCATCCGATGGATTGGTTGTCGATGGGAATCATGGCGCTGGGCGCTTCTGACACAACGGGTGATGTTCGAACTGATTCGATGAATCTTATCGCCCGCATGCCCGAATTGATGGCTCGAATTTTCCTCTTACGAGATGGAAAGAAGGAGAACCTGCAACCTAGCAAGCCAGAGTTGGGGTTGGTGGAGAATTTTGTCCACATGCTCGGTATGACTGGCGATAAAGCAGAGAAGATGAATCGTGTTCTACGATTCTTCTTCATCCTACACTTGGACCACGGCGGTGGTAATCTCTCAACCTTCACAGGAAAGGCTGTGGCAAGTGGTCGAGCGACTGTCTATGCCTCTATCGCCTCAGCGATGAATGCGCTATCTGGGCCACTACACGGACGCGCTAACCAAGCATGCCTTGAGTTCGTGCAGCGTATTGGCACTAACAATCCGGATGAGGTCGAGGCATTCGTGCGTGCCGAGTTGGCAGCTAAGCGCCCGATTTTTGGCTTTGGACACGGAGTTCTACGCGCTGAGGACCCGAGGGCGCGATTGCTCATCGGGCTAGGTGAGGAGGTTTGCCCCGATGACGAGAATTACCGCATCGTCAAGACGCTTCGAGAGGTAGTCCCACCGATTCTGATGGAGCATCCTAAGATTAAGAATCCATATCCAAATGTCGATATTGCTAGTGGCTCGCTACTACACGCGATAGGATTCCGTAAACCGGAGTACTACACGACTTTCTTTGGTTGGGCGCGAGTCGCTGGGATTTGCGCGCAAATCATGGATGAGCGCAATGCGCGCGATGGGCGAGGCACACCGATTTACCGCCCGAAGTACATCCCGAAAAACCAGCCACTACGTCGTCTCGAGTAATACCTCGACGAGTCTCGAATCAGTGATGTTCGCCCGAGCCTCGATGACCGATGATTCGAGCACAACCCCATGGGCGGCCTTCCTGAAGGTCAACTGCCCAAGATTCAGGTGTTCCTGACCACGACCACTTCGCGGCGTCAGCAGCGATGTCAGCCGCTCGGACCTGTTCAGGAATCTCGTGCCACATCGGTAGTGACTCGCTGGCCTCTTTCAGAAGATCAACGCGTTCAGCACCGCTTGATGCGTCCAGCCTCACTCGCCATTCATCGTCCAAAGGCTGGCTTCCGGGTCGTGTCCAACGGGCATCACCGTTGGGAAGTGTGTGTACGGTGGGGTCGACATGGTCGGTCACCAAGGTGATGCCCGCGTCGAGCATCAATCGCTCAAGGTTTAGTGGAGCGGGCCAAACATGCAATCCCATTTCCTTGCTGATACTGAATAGGCGATTGAGTCCCTTTCCGGTGAGAGAGACTGGGATTCCAGGATGGATTAGACGTTCCCAACCATGGATGTAGTGCAGAGCCATCCCAACGACCGGCATTCCTTTTTTACGTCGATCACGAATCAGCCCAGCCACGCTCTTTGAGACGAAGTTCGGAGAGCCTATCAATCGCTTTATTTTGGTTCGGCCCCATGAACGAAGATGCGGCGAAAGTTGTGTATTTGGAAGACTCAGGCCACTTTGTTCAACCGCCGCAGAAATTTTTGGGGAGAAGCCGTAAACCATAGTTGAGCGCTTGGGAAGATCGAATTCGTTCAGAGAATCTTCAAGCTTGGTCATCATTGTTACAAGATGGCTCGTCGTGTCTGAGATTCGAGCTGCTGGATGAGCGGTCTTCAATTCGATATTCACCGTCTTGGAAGAACTCGTCCACAATTCTGTGAATTCGCGATTTCTTAGAAGGTCATCAAATCGGTCGATTTCTCGTGAGGCGACCTCAACCGAGTCTAGGAGTTCGACACATCGATCTCGCTTTGTTCCGGCACCTGGAAGCAAGTCATCATGAAACAGCATTAACTCTCCATCGGCACTCAGTCGAAGGTCGAATTCGACTCCGTCAACGAAGCGCATTCCATGAAGGAGGGATGGAATCGTATTCTCCGTAGGTGGGACCCACGATGAGCCATCAGACACATGCCCTCGAGCGCTGATGTGGTATTGAATCCGCGCCCGTCATACTCCGTGATGCTGCCCCAATGCTCAAACCCCGACACAGCGACGGCAGCGCAGGTGCCACCATGTCCGAGAGAGTAGAACTGGATAGACAATCAAATCCGAAAGCAGTAAGGGGATATGCCTTCTATGACTGGGGGAAGTCAGCCTTTGAGACCTCGGTGACTACCGCGGTACTCCCTGCCTGGTTCGCCTATCTTTTCCTGAAAGCGAATGGGCTGGAAACAACAATTCTCGGCATGGACATGACTTCTGATGCGGTTTGGTCCTTCGCCGTCACCATCGGTGCTCTTCTGGTTGCGTTCGCGAGTCCATCACTCGGTGTCATTGCTGACAGACGCGCAATCAAGATGTGGTGGTTGAGGATTCTGACTTACCTCGGAGCGGGCTCGACCTTCGCTCTCGCCTTCGCCCCCATGTTCGATATCTCATTCCAGTGGGTGTGGCTCTTTCTGATGTTCTTGATGGCCAATATCGGCCTCAACGGCGCTGGAGTATTCTACAACGCTCTACTGCCTCACATGGGGACCGATGATGAGATGGATGCCATCTCGAACAAGGCATTCGCCTACGGATATCTAGGTGGGGGACTGCTTCTATTGGTCCATCTAGTGATGGTGATGATGATTGTTGATGATACTGGTTCTAATCCTGATTGGGTGATTCCCTTCGTAATGGCTTCATCAGGAGTTTGGTGGCTTGGATTCGCGATGTTGACCTTCAAATATGTCCCTGAGCCCCCAATCGAGAATGAGATGGAAAGTCTCAGTTTTTCAGATTCTGCTAGTCTGGCCTTCACTGAGTTGCGCAAGACATTCGGGCAGATTGATCGCTTCAAGACGCTCTTCATCTACATGCTAGCTTACTTCTTCTTCATCGATGGAATCAACTCGGTTACTGCGCTTGCTGGAATATACGGAATTACCGTCCTCGGGCTGACAACGACGGCGCTGATTGCAACAATATTGGTGATTCAATTCGTCGCCGCTCCGTGTGCGATTGCCTTCACTAAGCTTGCCGAGGCGACGAATACGAAGTACGCGTTGACCTTGTCTCTAGTCGGTTGGGTTGTGGTTGTGCTTGGTGCCATGTCCTTCGCCCCGCTAGCATTGGATGCTCACTCAGATTACGATATTCAGTATGATTGGGATTCTGATGGTGATGGAATTGCCGATCATTCCGACGACAATATCGACGGTGATTGGTACACTAATGAGGAGGAGATTGCGGCGGGTACCGATCCGCTCGACGCTTCAAGCCACCCGCCAGAACTGCAATCTAGTATGCAGCAAGTCAGATTGGAAGGTGCAGGTCAATATGTGATTTCGACGGGGGCGAATGCTTACGCTCTAACGATAGCAGTTGAAGGTGATGAACAGGATTGGACGTCTGAGTGGATGGATGTCATGGCTGTTCATCAACATGAAGACTACACTGACAAGACGGTTTATGCCTTTGATGACCCCGAGAATGAATACCTGATCAGCAGCACGAATAATCTTGAGAGAATGGAAGCCTTCTTTGCCACATTCAACGAAGAGAGTCGCTTCAGTTACAACGTTCAAGGCGGCCCACTCGACGCTTCGAGTGGAATGGGGGAGAAGCATCCAACGAGTCTCGGAGATGGTCCTCTTGATGCGATACCATCAGCCGTTCGAGATTTGGTTTGGCAGCCGATGGGAATCAACGTGATGTTCCAATTCCTGCTACTCGGATGCATGGCTGGAGCTCTTCTTGGGGGCTCGCAGGGGCTCGCTCGTTCGCTCTTCGGACAGATGGTTCCCGAGACTCGCAGTGCTGAGTTCTTCGGCTTCTTTGGCTTCTTCGGAAAGGTTGCAGCGCTGCTCGGCCCGATGATTTACGGAATCCTGACTGTGGCTTACGATAGTCGAGTCGGAGTTGCGAGTTTGTGCATTTTGATCATCATCGGAACGGTGATGATGCGCTTTGTTGATGTCGAGGCTGGCCGAGCTGACGCTCAGGCCGAGGATGCACGCAATCGTGGAATCGAGATTTGAGTCGACGACGTCTGAGAAGTTCGAGTCTTTAACTCGACTAATCCCTTCCTAGGCGGTCAAACAAGAGAGCGATCTCGAGTAGGACGAGCATTGGCCCACCGACAAGGAACATCGAGATAGGGTCTGGAGGCGAGACGAAAGCTCCAATCACTGCCGCAGCGAACCAAAGGAATGCGCGATTTTCGGTGACTGCGCGGCGGTCGATGACATCCGCTCGAATCAGTGTCACCACCACGAGCGGAACTTGGAAACTCAGTATCGAGCCCATGTAAAGTCCAATGATGAAGCCAATCCACGAGCGCAGCTGCCAAGTTGAATCCAAACCGGCTGCGCTCGCATCCTCAGCGAGATATTCGAGTAAGAAAGGAACCAATACCTCGTGAGCGTAAAGGTATCCCAAAATGCCAAGAATAGTCATGAAAAAGAAGGCGGTGATGAAGCGAACGAAACCACCACCACTCTGCGGTACAGCGATTCTCTTCCCCTGAGCAAAGATTCGTCGGCCATTCCATGCCAAGTCGCCAATCAGTGTAGCCGCGAATAGACCAACTCCAATCTGACTGGCAATTCTCAATTTAAGCAGAATGATTTCCATTGGCTGCAGAACGATAATCGCGACACCAACTGGTCGGTATCCATCGGCATCCAGTAATATTTCGATTATCACTTCAGCAAGAGGATAACCAGCCACGAAGCCCAAAACGAAAACGCCGATTAGCAAGGTCGCACGCCCTTGCAGATGAGCAAAGATGGCGCGCAATTCTGCACGCGGCAGAAGATCGAGGGGCTCAGCCACGCTGCTCGGTACCGACACCCATTGGTGAATGATTCGCAAGCCATTCCCGCAATAAGATAGCAAGGATGGACTGTTCAAGCCCTCACTTACGGAGGATAATTGTCAGTAGGTCGTCATCCTTCAGAAGGTGGTCAAGACCGACGCGTTGCCAATCGAATTTAGCGCTCGGCCCCTTCACCCGCGCGTAGCGGAATTTACGGACGAAATCACGATGTAATTTCGCACAGACATCGCGAACCGTTGAGGTATTTTTGACGATTAGAGGTTCGATGAGATCAGCCTCTTGACCTTGTGGTTTGAGATAAATCGACATGAAGTGAAGATTATCGAAAATAAAGTCCTTCATCGCCTCTATACCCTGCCCTGTCTTTGCCGAAACCGGTAGAACCGGCCAGTTTTCAGGCAACAACTTCCGAGCCCCGGACAGGTCGTTTTCTGTGGCGAGGTCAACCTTGTTTAGAACGATCACAGCGTCGGAATAGACTCTGTTACCTGCGAGCGTGTCGACAATGTGGTCATCTGTCACATTAGTTCGCAGTGTCACGGTCGCAGAGACGATTCCGAAGCTACGGATAATCGCTTGAATTTCCTCTTCTTCCAGATTTGTTTGCTCTAAAGTCGAGCGTACGACGATGCCGCCACGCTCGGTCCTATCAATGAAAACTTGGGGCCTAGGCTGATTCAGGCGCATTCCGGCCCGCCACAACTCCATATCCAGAATTTCGAAGTGCGCCCCTTGGAAAGGGTCGATAACATACAGGACCATGTCACATCCACGAATCACATTGAGAATCTCTCGTCCTCGGCCCTTGCCATCCGATGCACCTTTGATCAATCCAGGCAAATCCAGAATCTGAATGGTAGCGCCTCGGTGGTGTAGTACGCCAGGGATGCAGGTTAGAGTTGTGAAAGCAAAATGGCCTGTGTCCGACTCGACATCCGTCAATTGTGAGATCAGACTTGACTTTCCTACACTGGGAAATCCGACCAGAGCAACAGATGCATCTCCAGACTTCTTGACTTCGAATCCAGGCCCTCCTCCGCTCGATTTCGCGTGAGCCTGAGCCTTCTCCTTGCGCTCTTTGAGGGCGGCGATTTTCGCCTTCAATTTCCCTATATGGCCTTGAGTGGCCTTGTTGTACTTGGTCTTCGAGATCTCCTCTTCGAGACTCTTGATCTGTTCATCGATGGTTGCCATGACGAACGCTCCGGCCCACGTTGGGGATGGTTCGATGCGCTGGTGTGGAGTTCTTCAACCCGATGCCGAGATTCGCAGTGTGCGAGCGCAAGTTTTCAATCCGAGCCTACGGCTCGGGCGAGAGTGGATTGGGTATAGAATCCGGCTCTGCTTCCACTCTGGGGGGAATTGAGTTCGATTGCGAGGCGGCAAGAGAACGATCTCGATGCGGAGATGATACGTTGATGGAGGGTGACTCGTAGGGTCCGTTAGAGGTGAGTGTGTGGCCGATGTTATCCTTCGTCTGGTTGATTTAGCCGCTCTCGAGCGGCTACGTTCGATGAGTGTCGATCAATTGGTTCTGGCCTTTGAGAGCGGCCGCCTCACAGAGGAGCGACCGGCGGGCGATCCTCGCTTCCATCGCGGATTTGCTGTCGATATCGAAGGAGATTTTCTTGAGTGGGCCGATGCCGCTGATGACGGTTTGGATGCTGCGGCATCACTGATCCTTTGTGATTGGGCGAGTGTGGCTGAGTGGCGATGCTGGGATGGCCGTTTATTCCTCTATGTCGAGCCCTCGTTAGATGAGAGATTGGAGGATGTCGAAGTATTCGGTTCAGCCGATGTCTGGCAGCGACTCGCGGGGGCCTTAGCAAATAGTGACCGCGAGTCGTATTCGGAGTCGGTAATTCTTGATTGGATGGAGAGAAGGCAGGAATTAGGAGAGTCTCTGAACCCTGATGAAGACCCTCGGATATTACCGACGATGGAGTCGCACAGGACGCTTACTGAGAGCCTTTATGACTTCATTGAATTGTCTCAAGACCCAGGATTGACATTACTAATTGGTCGTGAATACCTCAGCCCTGAGGACTGGGTCCTCGGCGGGGCTAGATTAGCGGAGGTAGTCACATGACAGATCTCCCAATGCTGCCAGTCGCACCGGCCGAGCCACCACAGTCGGGGGTGGTCGTGATCGGCCGATTCCAACCATTCCACATGGGTCATGCTGCGATGGTTGATGCGGCTGCAGCGATACGTGACGAGCACCGACCTGATTCGACTTTAATCATCGGAATCGGCTCGTCGAACCGGCCACAAAACCTCGCTAACCCATGGTCCGCCGAAGAACGTGAAACTATGATTACCGCCTGGCTTGAAGCCGCTGACATTGAGAATACCCATATCTGTGCGATTCCCGATATCGAAGACCCTCCAAATTGGGTTAGCCATGCAGAGGCCTACCATGGAGCAGCAGGAGCCCTCGTCACTACCGATATGGGTACGAGCGAGCTCTACGCCGCGGCAGGCTGGGAAGTCATTCTGATACCGTTCATCGAGCGCAAGCGCTTCGAGGGTTGGCGAATCCGTGAGACTGCTCGCATGCTCAGTACTATCGCCGAAGAAGCAGCGCTCAGAGAAGTCCTCGGCTCCCTCGTCCCGAGCGCTGTTCTCGACAATCTGATTGAGACAAATGGCCTACACCGCCTTGCCTTCATGGGCGAAGGTGGTGAACCGGTCGGCTGAATCTTGGAGACTACCGACCGCCTCAGCAATCGGTGCAATGAACGTCCTCGACGTTATCACCCTCGATCCAAGCGGTGAACCAATCGAGGAATGACACTCCTTCTGTCTCGAGGGTGAAGAAACGGTCTGAGAGTAGAATGGTGTGACCGTCTCCGCCGGTCATGTAGCCTGAAAGTTCAATCCCAGAATCTTCGACCTTCTGCTCGGAAGCCAGCACACTATCGCGGTATTCCAAAGAGATGTCATTGCCGAGCAGTGCTCCGAAGAAGCGCATGGTTTCATCATTTGAATCTGAGAATCGACCGAATCGAATTGAATTGTCAACACTGTGTGTGTAGATAATCAAGTCTGCCGAATCCATCTTGTTGAAGTTCAACCCATCGATTCCAGGGAAATCCGGCATGGTGTCATTCAGGTTCCATATATCGTAGAAATCGAAGGTCTCGTTGGTGAACAGTCCATCGCTTCCATCGTTGAAGACCAGCACTTGAGTATCGGGGTAGTCGACCGCCACCCGTGCTCCGTAGAGAGGAGCTGGAATCGAGCCGGCGCTCGAACCTGTGACAAGAATCGTCTCAGCATCAGGGTAATTTTCGAGCATGAAATTGTAAGCGGATTGCGAGTTGTTGTGACCCTTGTGTTGAATCGTGCTATCGGAATATTCTCCCGTTTTGCTTCCGAGGTGAACATCGCCTGTGCAGTATGGGATATAGATCCAAGACCAATCAGCGATGGGATTATCTGCGTTGCGGAAATTTCCTATTCCGTATTGTTTGAGAGTATAGATGTCGAAGCCCTGCTCACCGATTTCGGAACCTATGCTTGGGTCGTCATCGTGAACGGTCTGCTTGAATGTGCCACCTACTGTATCACAACTTTGGTCCTCCCAACAAGCACCACCGCCTTGGAAATACAATATCACGCGCGACGGGTCGGCGTCGCGGCTCCAGAAAGTCCAATCCGAACCGTCCGAGCACTCGCATCCTTCGCCTCCATCGTGCTCGACCCAATTGATCCCGTATTCAGAAATCCACGGAATTTCGCATGAATCATCGTCATCGGTTGCAGTCTCATCGTAGTTGTAAGCCTCAGAATTTGTGCAGCCGGCGACTTCGTCAAAATCGTAGATTCCATCACCATCAGAGTCCGTATAGACGCATGAACCATCATCTTGTTCGGCTGTCGAGTCGAAATTGCTTGCAAGTTCATCTGTGCAGCCTTCGATTGCTTCGGTTTCAGCCTCTCCAATGCAACCAGCTAAGAGCATCGATAGGACAAGAAGAATTGCAGTTTTTCGGGTACTCATGAGATTTCAACTCCAGCATATGCGTAATAAACTGTAGTTTTGAGAATTCAATCACTGACGACGACGACTTTTGCCGGCCTCAGAACACGGTCGTGGAGCATGAATCCGGATTCGATCTCTTCGAGGACGGTCCCGGAGGCCTGTCCGTCGGGGGCAGGAATCGTTGCGATTGCTTCCATTCGAGTTGGGTCGAAGGCGGCACCGACGGTTTCGACTCGGGTGACTCCTTCGGTTTCGAGGGCGTTCTTGAGAGAGTCAAAAGTCATTCGAACACCCTCGGTGATGGCCTCGTTGTCACCATTACCATTGCTCAGAGCCTTTTCGAGGCCATCGATTGCAGGGATGATTTTGCTGGCGAGTCCTGCTGCTCCGAATCGAATCGCTTCAGCGCGGTCCCGCTGCCCTCGATGTCGCGCGTTCATCGTCTCTGCTCGCGCGTATTGTAAATCGCTGAGTAATTCTGCGACCCTCGCTTCAAGCAATACCATTGGGTCTTCGGGCTCGGCCTCCGCCACCTCGTCGACAGGCTCAACCTCGCCCGACTCCTCCTCTGGCATGGGTGAGTGGTTTTGAGCACCCTTCAAGAATCCAATGGTCGGAGAGGCTCGCACTTCGCTCATTCGAGGTAGAAGTATTCGCCACTCGCCTTTTGCTCGCGGTCCTTGCGGCTGCCTCGCTTATTGATCCGTGGGCGGTGAGATTCGTGGTCGCGACGGAAGGTGACATCGACATCTTCGAGGAAGCGGTTCATTCCCTTCCGTAGCGACATCGGACCGACTGCATTTCCGTGAGAGCCACCTTCACCATCAAAGACGAGAAGTGAATCGCTAACGATGTCGATGAAGTAGATGTCGTGATCGATGACCATCGCTGCCTTCTCATTACTTTCCATCGTGCGGCGGATTGCCTTCGCTGTCTCCATTCGAGCGTTTGCATCGAGGTGAGCGCTCGGCTCATCTAACAAGTAGAGGTCAGCCTCCTTTCCGAGACAAATTGCAATGCTGACCGCCTGCAACTCGCCACCAGAGAGTTTCTTAGCCCGCAATTCCAGTAATTGGTCGACCTGCAGCGGACGAATCACCTGAGTGTGAAACTCGCCGCTGCGCCACTTAGCACCGAGTTCCGTATCGAGCCAATCTTGCACGCTGCCATCGAAATCGGTTCTGACGTGTTGCGGCTTGTACGAGACGCTAGCTTCCATCGTGCACCAACCCTGATCGGGTTCCATCTCGCCTGCAATCATTCGAACCATTGTGGTCTTTCCAGTGGCGTTCGGTCCAACCACACCTACGACCTCGGCGCTTCGCACTTGGCCTTCTCCGGTTTTGAGATGGAAATCGCCCAGAGTCTTCTCCATATCGCCCCACGAAAGGATGGTCTGGCCTACTTCCTCACCTCGCACGCGTCCGCGCAGGAATTGAATCGGTTTGTCACGGATCCGTACGTTTTCTTCGGGAAGGAATCCCTCGAGATAGGCGTTGATTGCGGTCCGCGTCGAGCGAGCTGGAGTAAATATTCCGAATGCTGCTCTCTCGCCATAAACGACGTGAAGCAAATCACAGAGCACATCGAGAATTGCCAAATCGTGCTCGACCACAAGTATTCGCTTACCGCGCTCAACCATTCCTTGGATGATGCCTACAACACGCATGCGCTCGTGAATATCAAGGTAGGACGTCGGCTCGTCGAAGAAGTAGACATCTGCCTCCTTGAGTAGAGTAGCAGCTATCGCCACTCGCTGTAATTCTCCTCCAGACAATTGACCCAGAGTCCTATCCAAAATGTGATCGATGGCGAGTAGTTCAGCATATTCCTGCATTTCGCCGCGGTCATCGACGCGTTCCAGCAATTCGCGGGCTTTGCCTTCGAAGATTTTCGGCAGCTTGTCGATGTACTGTGGCTTCACAGCAATCTTCACACCTTCATCTGCGACCATCGTCAGATAATCGCGCAACTCTCCGCGAGGGAATGATTCGATGATTTCGGCCCAGTCGCGCGAGTTGATGGTCCAGTCGCCAAGATTCGGTCGCAGTGCGCCTGAGAGTAGATTGATTGCGGTCGACTTCCCCATCCCGTTCGGTCCGAGGATGCCTACGACTTGCTCCTCGCGAGGCGCGGGCAGACGGAACAAACGGAATCCATTCTCACCATATCGGTGAGTCATATCCCCGTCGAGTTCCTCTGGCAGATTTGTGATGATTAGTGCGTCGAATGGACACTTGTTGACACAAATGCCGCAACCGATACACAGTGGCTCTGAAACCAACGGCTTGCCGCTTGAATCATCGAGCACGATACACTCGATGCCGTTGCGAACAGGTGGGCAAAAAGCCCAGCATTCTGCATTGCATTTCTTGGGTTGACAGCGATCCTCGAGTAGAACAGCGACCCTCATACATACCCCTCCTGTTTGCTCCGCCCGATAATCTTCCCTTGAGACTTGTCCAATACAAGCCGCTTCCGGCTCAAAGAGCGAGGAAGCGGTAACGCGTGTACACGTAAGCAGCTAGAGTAATCTTCTCCGCCTTTGAAAGCTGTACGCGTCGAGTGAAAACATCACCTTCACTCTTGTTGATTTTCTTGAGGATTGATTCGTAAAATGCCATCATTGCTGCGGGTGAATAACGTGACTGTCGGTCGAGCAGTGGTAGCAATTTGAACGCCTTATCTCGGTAGGTCTCCGCCCGCGAGATGTACTCCTCGACGAATGGCTTCCATCCGGGGTGTTCGAGCAGTTCCGCTCCGCTCTTCACATCCTGCTCGCTGATTCCGTAGCGGCGCAGGTCCTCCATCGGAAGGTAGATCCTGTCGCGCTCGGCATCCTCAGCGACGTCGCGAATGATATTCGTCAGTTGCATGAAAATCCCCCATGATTCAGAGAATTCGCGAGCTTCTAGGTCATCATAGCCGTAAATCTCGATGCACACCAGTCCGACCGTAGAGGCCACACGGTAGCAGTAGGAGTAGAGTTCCTCAAAAGTCTCGTATCGGTTTTGGTGAAAGTCATCTTCCATTCCGCTAATCATGTCGTCCAAGAGTTGTCTTGGGATGTTGTAGCGTCGAATCGTATCTTTGAGAGCAATGAAAATTGGATCTGTCGAAGTGATCTGTCCATAAGCGGTTGAGAGCTTCTTTCGATAGTAGAATAGTTGCGACATCCGGTCGTCGTAATGATCGCGGGCAACGACCGGGCTGCTCCCAGTCAAACGCTCAATATCGGCCCTGTACTCGATCGATTCAGGATCATCGGAAGATCCTCCGGGGAATGAATCAACATAGTCTCCGTCGGCGATGTCGTCAGCGCGTCGGCAGAAGGCGTAGTAAGCGCAGATTGCGCGACGTGCCTCGTTTGGAAGATACTTGAACGAGTGATAGAAATTGCCAGCCTCGACGCGGGTTAATTCCTCACAGTAATCGTAAGCGGCTTCAATCATGTATTCCGGCACATCGGTTTCTGACCAGATTGCAGCATCGATGTGCCCGAATGGATTGAGGAGTTCTCCTCGGGAGCCCAGGACACCCATGAATCGAGCTCCCTCCCGAAGCGTCTCGAGGGCAGTAATCGAAATTGCTCGACCTGCTTCACGAGTCATACTGACTGCAGATCGTACGACCTCGATTCCTTCGGGCTGAACGTCAGGATCTACGAGAGATATGCTACGCTCGAGGTCATACCGCACTCCCGTCGTGGGATCGGTTTTCGAGCGCTGTGACATGGTGATGCCTGACGCGAGCCCACATGGCTCGCACTTGAACCTCACCCTCGCGCGCGTGCAGGCCGCTTAGCGGCCTTGAGGGGGGTTCTAGTTGGAATCATGCTCAGTTCAGGCAATTGAACTCAGAGTTGCTTTCGGGCTTTCGCTGCAGCCTTGTTGAGGAGACGGTCCTCAAGGGCTTTGAAGCGTGTCCCGACAGCGCTCAGTGCAGCGATTCTCTTGATTCTGCTACGGCTAACTTTGATGCGCTCTCCGGCGTCGAGGACATTGCCTGTTCGGAGCAGCGAGATAGTGTCCAGACCGATGGCTACTGGGAGGATGCAGGCCATCCGAAGATTGCGATGCTTTCGTGGAATCATTCGGATGTAGCGGATGGCCGCCTCGTAATGGTCGCAGGCGAGGTCGAGATAGGAATCGTAGAGCGGTCGGAATGCTGAGATTGACTCAGGATTTCGCAGGTCTTCATGAGTCAGACCAAATTCGGCAAGGCGCTGGCTCGGGATGTAGCATCTGCCTAGGGCGATGTCCGCAGGGATATCTCGCAGGATATTTGTCATCTGCAGAGCCTTGCCGAAGCGGATTCCAAGAGCGTCGAAAGTCTCTGTGTCTGCAACCCCGCCTTCGAGTTCGTGCAAGAGCGTAATCGCAGTCCAGAACTCGCCTACGCTACCGGCGACGCGGTAGGCATAATCATCCAATTCTGCGTCGTTCTCAAGAGTTGTCAAATCAGACCCCAAAGCTCCGAATCTTACGAGATCGAGTCGCTGTCCTGAGATTATGACGTCAAGACATCGCTGCATCAGGATAGCATCCTCGGACGACATCGCACGGTAGGCTGCAATCACTGAATCGAGATTCTCAAGCAGCCTCTTCTCATCAGCATCCTCCTGAATAGATGCGATGTCGCTGAGGTCGACGACTTCGTTACCAATGAGTAAACCACGATAGCCGTCGAGAGCTTCAATCAACGCCTCCGCATTTTCAGTCTTCGAGTCGGCAATTGTGTCCGCAAGGCGAGCGAGCAAGTAGAGTAGTCCCACTTGGTCACGAACGGTGTTGGGAAGCGTTGTGAGGGTCAAGTGGAATGAGCGTGATGTGGCTTTGAGTAGGCCATCGATGTGCGAATTGATTACTTCTGCCATCACTTCACCCGGTCTGGCCACTTTGGCTCATTTGTTGAGTCCTTCGCACTTAGGAGCACCTACCACTCCCTCCAACCCTCGGCTCCTCTCCGTGGTGATTCAGGCCAGTCGGGCCACTCTGAGTCGTGCTTCCAGCCTCTGAATTCTGCAGTACCTCTCTGCTCAAGCAGGCCTGCTGCTGCGGTGAGTCCTGCCCTGCTCGCTCCCTCCATTGTGCTTGGCCAATCAATGTCTATCCAATCTCCACCGAGTATGACCCCCTCTCCTGCGTCGAGCGGGTCTGGGCGCAGGCGTTGTGCGCCGGTTCGCAGAGATGTTGTTGCGTGCTTGTTGCGGATGACATGGAATGAGACGATTGCGGGTGCTTGTGGGAATGCGGTTTCGATTACCCGTTCGTACTCGTTTTGGATAAGTTCGTCATCCCAGTCGAGGTAAGGGTCGGCATAGGATACTAGAACGCTCATCCAGTGCCCAGGCAGCCCTCCTCTCTCTCCGTCATCGAGTTCTGCCGAACGGTCGAAGAGTGTCTGGATTATGGGCTCGTCACAGCAGCTGACAAAGTGTATTCCTTCGGGAAGAATCGGTCCTTCATGGAAGGCGTGGATAGCGATCCGTGCAGTGTTTCCTAGGTCCGCTAGACGACCGGCTACCTCATGCGATGCGGCACTTGCTCCGGAGCCGGTAAGCAATCTTGCTGTAACTGAACTCGGTGTGCAGAGGATGACTGTTGATGCTGCAATCATTCCGTCTCTGGTGGTTACTCCGGTGACTCTTCCTGCTTCTCGGTAGAGTGAGGTCACTGGGGTTGAGACTCGGACCTCCACTCCGGCTGAAGCCAGAGTTCTGCGCAGGGCTGGTGAGAGTGATTTTGCTAGATCTTTGGTGAATGATCCGACATCAAATGCATCGGCTTCGCCGAATAGTCCGCGCTTGAACAGGAATGCAGCCGATGCAGCGCTGGCTTGGCTGGAATCGATGTTGAGGGTTGTGCGGACAAGTGGGTCCCAGAATCTGGTGATTGACCGCTCGGTTTGGCCATTATCGCGCAGCCAATCGAGGAAGGTGGTATCGTCGAGGCTGCGCCGGCGTTCCTCGTCCATTTTGTGCAGTTCCTTGACCACTTTTTGCATGGCAATCTTGTCACCCAGTTTGAGGAAACTTGCGTTGAGCAGTGATGCCGATAGGTGGTTAGGTGGTGGCAGATTCCCTGAGCGAATTGTGGAGATTGTGCCTTTTTCGACCTCGAGATA
>DUJH01000049.1:87740-91010 GCA_013329905.1 Candidatus Thalassarchaeaceae archaeon
GATGCTTCGATGAGAGTGACCCGTTGCCCTCTGCCTGCGAGTGCAAGAGCACAGGCGCTTCCGGCCAAGCCGCCGCCGACAACGACTACTGGAGACTCCTGACTCACGGCGGTTGAGCCGTATCATTCGGTCTAAGACTCTGCGCGATACGATGGGACTAGGAGTCGGTCTTCAGAGAAGACCGGCTTGTTCGAGGGCGACCTTGAGAACTGCTCCTATCTCTGAAGGGTCGCGTGCGATATGGATTCCAGCCGCCTCAAAAGCAGCGAATTTCTCAGCGGCGGTGCCTTTGCCGCCAGAAATGATCGCACCGGCGTGCCCCATTCTTTTGCCTGGTGGAGCAGTCGCCCCAGCCACGAAGCCGACAATCGGTTTGCTGAAGTTATCTGCAACCCAAGCCGCTGCCTCTTCCTCGGCAGTACCGCCAATCTCGCCAATCATCACCACTGCCTCAGTATCGGAATCCTCCTCGAAAGCCGCTAGGCAGTCGATGAACCCAGTTCCACTGACAGGGTCGCCACCAATTCCGATGCATGTGGTCTGACCTTCGCCTACGCTCATCGTCTGAGCCACAGCCTCGTATGTGAGGGTACCAGATTTCGAGATAACACCGATTCTTCCCTTGGCGTGGATATATCCGGGCATGATTCCGACCTTGCAGCCCCCATCTTCTCCGGGCGTGATGATTCCCGGGCAGTTTGGCCCAATCAGCCTGATTCCAGGACTCTTTGAGATATGTCCGACTACTCGGACCATATCGAGGGTTGGAATGCCCTCGGTGATACAAACTATCAGTCCCTCTCCCTTGATTTCGTTGAACGCATCGGCAGCTTCGATGATTGCCGAGGCTGCGAATCTAGCTGGCACATAAATCACCGAGGCGTCAGCATCAGTTTTGCTAATCGCCTCGTGCATTCCGTCAAAGACGGGAACCTCTCGGTCAGCCAAATCGACGGTTTGACCTCCCTTTCCAGGAGTTACTCCACCGACTACATTGGTGCCGTATTCGACCATCATCTTCCCATGGAATCTGCCTTGCGAGCCAGTGATCCCCTGAATCAGTAGTTTCGAATCTTCTTGAAGCCAAATTGCCATCACTGACCACCTCCAATCAATCCGACAATTGCTTCAGCTCCCTCGGCTAGTGTACTCACAGTAGTGACTTCCAAGGAACTCTCATCTAGGACAGTCTTGCCTTCGACATGGTTGGTGCCAGAGAATCTGACCACAAGTGGAACCGACAAACCGATCTCTCTGGATGCATCGATAATACTTCTAGCCACCATATCGCAGCGGATGATGCCCCCGAAGATGTTCACTAGGATACCTTCCACACTAGGATCATCTAGGATGATGCCGAATGCAGTAGTAATTGATTCCTTATTTGCTCCTCCTCCAATATCTAGGAAGTTGGCGGGCTCACCACCGTACAGTTTGATGACATCCATCGATGCCATTGCAAGGCCAGCGCCGTTGACTAGGCAACCGATATCGCCATCGAGTTTGACGTAGGATAGGCCTGCTTCCTTGGCACGAGTTTCGGTCGGCTCTTCTTCAGACAAATCTCTCAATTCATCCCAATCCTTGTGCCGGAATAAGGCGTTTTCGTCGAAACTTACCTTAGCGTCAAGAGCGACTATTTCGTCCGACTTGGTTCGAACTAGAGGATTGATTTCTACCATCGCGCAATCGTTTGAAACGAATAGTTCGTAGAGGCTTCCGATCATTCCGAAGAAGTCCTCCAAGGCAGCGCCCTGTAGACCTAGGGAAATACCTAGTTTTCTCTTTTGGGATTCAAGCAAATCTGCTGTCGGGTCAACCCATATTTTGTGAATTGCTTCCGGAGTGTTTTCGGCAACCTCTTCGATATCCACGCCTCCTTCCGTCGAGGCCATGATTAGTACTGCCTTTGCTTCCCTATCGACTAACAAGGCGAGGTAGTATTCGTGTGCGATTTCACAACCAGCCTCGACGTAGAGATTGCTGACTAATTTCCCAGCAGGTCCAGTCTGCTTAGTTACGAGGATATGTCCTAGGATGTTTTCAGCATAGGTTTCCACTTCATCACGGTCGAAAGCGATCTTGACACCACCCTCCATTAGGAGGTCTCCAGAAGTCGGGCAGTACAGGTTGCCTTTGCCTCTCCCACCGGCATGGATTTGGCTCTTGACTGCGACTACCTTTGAGCCAAGAGAATCGTATGCAGCAAGCGCTTCTTCGACACTTTTGCAGTGCACGCCATCCTGCACCTTGACACCCGCCTCGCGGAACAATTGCTTTCCTTGGTACTCGTGGATGTTCATGTCGACGGTCCGACGACCGAACACCCGTCTTTCAACGATGCGCCTGTGAGGTGTGGGGGGGTCATCGGGGATACGAAGTGCTGAAAGTCAGAATTGAACTCGGTACGCCATGGATGTAGTAGTGTTAGCCGGAGGTTTTGGCACTCGCTTGCGTCCATGGACTGAAACAATCCCCAAACCACTATTGCCTATTCTTGACAAGTCAATGATTGAGCATGTTCTAGATGTGTTACCTGAATCTCAAGTTGACAAGGTTCTGATTGCCGCTGGTTATGGTGTAGAACAGATGCGGAAACATTTCGAGGAGATTTCCTTACCCTACGAGGTTGTCATCGTCGAAGAGACTGAACCTCTAGGCACAGGAGGGGCGATTGCAAACTGCCGCGAGCATCTTTCCGGAGGGACTTTCTGTGTTATCAATGGAGATTTGATTACTAGCCTTAAGGTCGAAGAGATGCTTGAATTCCACAAACAAAATGGCGGTATTGCAACCATTTCCCTTTGGGAAGTTGAAGATCCATCTCGGTTCGGTGTCGCTGACTACAAAGAAGACACTGGGAAGATAATGAGATTCCAAGAGAAACCCGCGATCGAAGATGCATATTCCAATCTAATCAACGCTGGAACCTACATCCTTGAGCAAGAAATATTCGACTTTATGCCAGACGAAGCTCATAGCATCGAGAGAGACATTTACGAGAAGATTGCAGAGACTGGAGCATTGAATGGCTTCCCCTTCGAAGGCATGTTTGTTGACGCGGGTACGCCTACTTCATTTGTTGAAGCCAGCCAAGCTTGCATCAATTCTGGCCGATTCGCAACCGGTCAAGTATCAGGCGATTCATGGATTGGAGACGGTTGCGAAAATTTCGGTGAAGCAATTGGGAGCTCTCTTGGCTCCAATGTAACCGTAGGAGAAGGCTCATCGATTCAAAACTCAGTTATTCTAGAAGGGGCAATTATTGGG
>DUJH01000049.1:91251-95658 GCA_013329905.1 Candidatus Thalassarchaeaceae archaeon
AAATCGTTGGTCACGGGTCTATAGTTGAGTGAGATAGAATGGCAAAGGATTTCGGAAATATACGATTTTCCGGAAAACTGAGGCCATCTCAAGTGGCTTCATCAAGCATAATTAGAACTGAATTAGAATCTAATTCAAAGGAATTACTTATTGTTGCTCCACCCGGTTCTGGAAAGACAGTACTTGGGTTGTATGTTTGGTCTGATTTGGTCAGACTACCAACCTTGGTGCTTAGCCCCAACTCAGCAATACAGGCTCAGTGGGTTGAGAGGGCCAAAGAACTCTTTGACCTCGATGGAAAGGTTTCGGAAATTGGTACTGATCCGAAGAATCCAGGAATTCTCACATCGCTGACATACCAATCGGTTACTTTGCCAAAAAGAGGCGGAGGGGAACTTGATGATTCAGCCATGGAATTATGGATTAGCAGTCTAATGGACCCCGATCCTAGCGACGGTATAGTTGAAGCTGAAGATCGCGAAAGTGCAATTTCTTGGATAGTAGATTTGGAGGAAAAGAATCCTGAATATCACTCAGATAGGATGGGCCATTATCGAAAGAAAGTTAGAGATTCACTATCTGAACATGGCAATGCGCTTTGGGTGTTGCATGAATCCGCAAAAGCCAACCTGAAGAGGCTCTCTGATGTTGGCATTGGACTAATCATTCTTGATGAATGCCATCATCTATTGGAGCATTGGGGTAGAGTCCTAATTGAGATAGTCGAATTTCTGGATAATCCAATCGTACTGGGGCTGACTGCGA
The DNA here is from genome assembly GCA_013329905.1 of Candidatus Thalassarchaeaceae archaeon. Classification (GTDB taxonomy): domain Archaea; phylum Thermoplasmatota; class Poseidoniia; order Poseidoniales; family Thalassarchaeaceae; genus MGIIb-O1; species MGIIb-O1 sp8684u. The sequence goes on from DUJH01000049.1 coordinate 92,017, forward strand.
CCCCTCCAGAGGCTGGAAATGACCCCTCAGATAATCTCTATCTCGACCTATTTGGGGAGGTTGATTACGAAGTTCCAGTTCCTGCATTAGTTAGGGATGCTAATTTGTCTCCTTACCAAGATCTCGCATACTTTGTTCGCCCTTCACAAGGCGAGTTGAAATATATCGCAAATGTCGATCAAGACTTTGCTAACTTACTTGACGAACTAAAGAGAGGTCCAGAGAAACCAGAGGGAAGAATCCCTAGGCTTGAGGTATGGTTAGCTAGAGTATTGGATGAACTAAGCCTACCAGCTGGTAAAGCAAAAGATTGGGATTCCTTCCGTAAGAGAGACCCTCGCCTCGCTGATGCAGCAAGAGAATTCCTCGTATCGAGTGGGCTTAGTTTGCCGAAGGACGTCCCTCGTCCTTTGGAATCAACAACATCCGATGGAAGTAGTATGGATACGCTGATTACCGTACTCGATCGATACATCAGAAATGGCTTGATGCGGTCAAAGAGTAAGAAAGATCACGCCCTCGCTGAAGATGCAAAGAAAAAACTCAGAATGCTAGGTGTCCAGATAACGGGTTCTGGCGCAAGAATGTGCGCATCTCCTGTTGGTCGAGTAATGGCTTACGCCTCTGCTAAGTACGATGCTCTACAGAACATTCTAACTGCCGAAATGCAGGCTCTTGGGCCAGATATTAGAGCAGTTATTGTTACTGACTTTGAGAAAACCTCTGCCACTGCTTTGGTTGAAGGAGTGTTGGATAAAGAAGCAGGAGGTGCAGTAGCCGCTTACAGAGCAGTTCTAGGGTCCGAATCTACCGACAGGCTAGATCCAGTATTGATGACCGGAACTACCGTATTGGTTGATGACGATTTATTGGAGAGGATATTTCCTCGATTTGAGCAGTGGGTTTCCGAAAGGAATCTCGATATCAAGTTCGATTATGTTGAACGGGGAGATTATTTCGAAATTAGAGGTAAGGGCAAGGATTGGTTACCTCGGTATTACACCATGATGATAACCGAATTATTCCAAGAGGGGGTCACAAAGTGCTTGGTTGGAACTAGGGGTCTACTAGGGGAAGGTTGGGACGCTAGTCGCATCAATGTACTAGTCGATTTGACCACGGTCACCACTAGCATGAGCATAAATCAACTCAGAGGAAGATCGTTTAGATTAGACAAACTTTGGCCGGAGAAAGTAGCTAATAATTGGGATATTATTTGTTTGGCTGACGAATTTTCGAAAGGCTTTGATGATTATTTGAGATTCAAGAGAAAGCACAAGCAGCTCTACGGAGTATGCGACGATGGTGCGATAGAGAAAGGGGTAGGACATGTCCATCCAGCATTCACCGAGGCTAAGCCGGAGGGTGTGTCCGAAACTATGGAAATATTCAACGAAGAAATGTTGATGAGAGCCAGAAATAGACCCCGAACAAGGGAACTATGGGGGATTGGAAAGCCCTTCAATGCCGTCCCTAGAGAAGCGGTTGAAATCAAAGGAAATCTTGGAGGAGGTTTCCCGCCTGCGAATTCTATAGGCGTCACAGTCTGGACTGACGAATCTTTGATTCAAGCGATCACTGATGCAGTTGCAACCTCATTACAAAATTTAGGCTTGATAGGATTTGGTGCTAAGGTTGGTGGTGGAGACAGAAGTGGTGGCTGGATGAGAGCCTACCTTGAGGATGCGACTGAGGAAGAATCCGCAATCTTCGCTGAGGCAATGCAAGAGATACTGGGTCCACTAGATAATCCAAGGTATGTGATTCCAAGAGAAGTCAAAATAATCAGTGATACTTGGCTTAGCAATTTAATGCCCGAAGTCCTAGCGAAATACTTTCGAAAGAAGAAAAATACTCTGTCTATGTTTCATTCTGTTCCAAAGGTACTTTGCCGCAATAAAGAGGAAGCAATGGTATTCCAAAGCCAATGGAATTTGAAAGTCAGTCCGGGTGAAATAATGTATGGTCACAGCAAGAAGGGCAAGGAACAGGTGGCAGAAATCAACAGAGTTGGACTAGTTCCGAAAACATCCTTCCATCGCAAGAGTGTATTCCTGTGATTATTTCGAGCATCTATTACACTCAATTTTAGATCCTGCGTGCTCGCTACAGAATCGATTGCGGCAAGTAAAGCACCTGAAGTCAAATGCTGAGACTGAATTTTCACAACCTGAATGCCCGCAAGACTCTTCGCCGGTTTTTGCTTTGGGCGAGTCATCTGAATTATCGACAGAATAACCTTCTTCCCACCATTCATCACCGATGATTTCTTCTTTCTTTTCCTCAACAACTTCCTCTTTGAGGCCAAGCACCTTGATCACGTAGGGGCTGTCGAAGAATCGTCCCGAATCCGACGCACCCCATATTTCTGCGAGCCTCTGTCTTCCATCTTCTCGGGATTTAATGTCCCCTCCTCGTGCCTGAATGTATGCGATTAATCTGTCATAGGCTCGAATGTAAGAGGGAGCCAGCTCACGGTTGAGATCAAGTGGTTTTCTTGTTTTTCTTCCTTGATTGGATCTAGGTGAATAACTCCTCTTCTGTGGCACCTTGCCTTGCTCACTTCCAACTTGTATCAGCTTCACTACAATAGGGCCCAATGCAAGAAGGAGAATAATGAAACCACAACCATCACCAATTCCTGAAATAATGCCTAATCCTAGCACGCCTGCAGGAACTAAGAACACCCATTTGTTGTCTGTTTCATCATCTACCGCCTCGATAAACGCCCAAATCCCACTATAAATCAGAACAATGATGATGAGTACAATTTCTGCTCCTCCTGCTGACATAGCCATCACTCGATAGTGTGACCGCGGCGCTGTCCCGGCGCCGCGGCCGATGAGGTACCAAACGAACGTTGCGGTACGCAACAGCAGTCATTGCCCTCGCGGGCTCCTTCTTCGGGACAATACGCTGTTGACCCCGCGGACGATAAACTCAGCGCCGGACAGCGATTCTGATGGACGCGTCTTTGTTGCCTGCTAAATCACTAGAATCTACTTTAATCGGTAATCCAAGGCGATTACACAATTCCAGATGTGAAGATGACCATGGATGTTGACACCTTGCGCTGGCATCGTAGCCCAATACGGTGATTGGCTCGAGTTCAGATTCCCAGCCTTGCCCGCTCATTCTACCGGAAACTCTGATCCAAGAATGTTCGAATCTTCGGAGGTCATTATCAAATTTCTTCAGTCCTATTTTGGATAATCTACTGAGAAGGAAATCTCTTGGAATTGCTCTAGGAATAATTGCAAGAACATTACTTCCATCGTACCAATAAGCAACAGGTCCGATGTTTTCCCTGTCGAATTTTTCTTGTGCCGTATTTACTGCTTCAATTGGTTCGCCCCACCTAGCAGGAAGCCACGTTACGAGTGCCGATCTATCCTTTGTTCCCTGTACGTGACTACTAACTTCTATGCTGACATATTCCTCATTATCAGATTTAGATTTCTTTGGTTTTGAGGCTGATTTTTGTTTGAGCTTCAAGCGAGGTAAAGCAAACGGGGGTCTTTTTGGCATTTTCACAGCCAAATCATGCCTCTGGATATTTCCTACCCAATCGCTGATTGGCATCTCTAACCATTCATCCTCAAGAATCGTACAAACCCATCCTGTTGACCCGTGTAAAGTGCC
>DUJH01000049.1:96012-102959 GCA_013329905.1 Candidatus Thalassarchaeaceae archaeon
CCAGAGAATGAAACATGCTGAATTTCTAAGTCGGTATTACTCAATAACCACTCTCTAAGTTCTAAGGTTGCGACTCTCGCCTCATCGAGTTTTTTCCTACAAAAAGGCCTCATATCTATGTCGAAGACTACCATGTGGTCAAGTAGAATCGGGACGGGTCTTTTCTTATCCTTAAGTCGAGGTAAATTCACTGGGTTTAGCCATGATGAGGTTGAGACATAAACATCAGTTGGCATCGCATCGGATAAATCTCTGATAAGTGATTCACCTGAAGAAATCCGCCTCCTAGATGTGATCCAAGGACCTTTCAAACTCCTCCACCTAAATTGATGTCTTGTAGGCTTATTCAGCCATCCTAGGTCGATTTGACCAGTTGCATGGTAATGGTGACCTAGAGACTCCTCAGTCCATTGCGGCCCATCGACCATAAACCCGAGAATCAGTGCTAGGTCTTGGTTTAATCCCCGTCATCGTCAAAGAGTGGCTGCGACTCGCATTGGTGTGAGTCAGCCCCTAGTCGTGGTCAATCTGAAGACCTACGAGACTGCACATGGTGCCGGTGCTGAAAGCCTCGCGAAGGCGATTGCAAGCGTCGAGACAGATGCTCGCATGGTCGTCGCAGTCTCAGCCTTCGACCTGTCTGCAGTGGTTGCCGCTGCCCCCGGATTAGAAGTCTGGTGCCAGCATCTCGACCCTGTTGGATTTGGCTCATACACCGGATGGTTACATCCTGAAACCGCGGTTGAGCGGGGTGCAACTGGAACTCTAATCAATCACGCTGAGCACAAGGTAAGCATCGAGCATGTAGCAATGTTGTTGGATTCTGTCCCTGAAGGGTTCACTGTTTGCGCGTGCGCGGCGGATATCGATGAGGCGCGCGCGCTATCGGCACTCGAGCCAGATTATGTTGCCGTTGAGCCGCCGGAATTGATCGGCGGAGACATCTCGGTCACGACCGCAGATCCTACAATCGTCAGCGGCACTGCGGCTGCTGTTCGAGAGATTTCCAAGCAGGTCGGAATTTTGTGCGGTGCCGGCGTGAAAAACGGTGCTGACGTTGCTGCCGCTATCCAACTTGGTACTACCGGAGTGCTGCTAGCCAGTGGAGTCACTAAGGCAGCTGACCCAGCGGCTGTAGTTGCCGATCTGGTCTCTTCTCTCTGACCTCGAAACCAGGGCATTCATCGTTGAAGGCACAGTTCGAACAGCGCCATCGACTTCTCGACCTAGGTAACGCCTCGAGTTTTCCATCGAACATCATCAATCGAGCCATCTGTTCGATGTCCATCGCAATCATCGAGCGAGCCTGAGCAGCCCATTCGGTACTGGCTCGCCTTGACCACTTGACCCAACGGGTGCCGAGCCAACCGATTCTGACTACATCGATTTCATCAATATCGGCTTCAATCAGAGGATTTCTCTCGGCCCATAGCAACATAGAGCCAAGTTCCAACTCTCCTGCTCTGTCAGGTGTGCGCGAACGCATTTCCATCGCCATGCGCACGAGGCACAATCTACTGCCATTGCGCACTATCAGATCAGGAGCGCCATATTGGCGCGCCCCATCGAGAAGCAAGGGTTGCAATCGATCGATGAGCAGCACTTTTTCGGCAGACCGGCGATTGAAACCAACAAGAGGTGCTACTTCGAACAGACGAAGCCGATGCATCATCATCTCAACGGCTTCGTTGACCATTCCATGAGGGTGATCTTCCAGAACTTCTCCAGCGACAATCGCTCGCAAAATATTCCGATGAATCGTGAGACGAAGGTCGTTCATCGACGAATCAGGATTCTCGAGACGTGCCAACAGCGCGTCTCTTAACCCGGATCGGGCGTAATCCCCCAGCCTTCTGATTCTTGATTTCCTCTTGACGAATTTGTCATTCGGTCCTATTACGTGCTTTAGCACGTATCTCCTCGAACAATTGTCGAGGAGTCTTCCACGGGTAGGGCTCCAGGCTATTCTTGTATTCGCAAACATAGCCACTGACGTCTGAAGTCAGGGTCTAAAACGATAGCGGAGGGGTGTGAATCAGGCTCATTGTCGAGCTTGCTTACGAGCGGCCTTACGCCTACGCAACTTCTTCTTTCGCCACTTCCAGCGCTGCTTCCCCGCCTTCTTCCACGCACGGGAACCTCGCTTCATGCAGCGCGCCGACCTGCTCGGTGTATTTGATGTAAACGGTGCGTCCCTACGGGACGGTGAGTGAGAGTTCCTTTTTCTTGGTCAAAATCCTAGCCTCAACTGTAAGTGAATGAGAGTGGTGGGCGCGCCAGGATTCGAACCCGGGTCGCCGGCTTAGAAGGCCAGCATGATATCCCCTACACCACGCGCCCATCCTGTCGGCGACGCTGCCCCTTTGTGAATCCTGCACCCGCCGAGACTCCACTAAGCGCAACCTCGGCAGCAAGTACCGCTCGCCTCATTCAGACCCATTGTCATCTGTGCTGTTGTTGAGGATACCATCGTCGAGCATGTCCTCTCGAATATCAGATTTTGAGCGGCCGGTCTCCTTCGAAATTTTCTTCAACTTCTTGTTCACTCTACGCTGACTGCCCACTAATTCCCGAATTCCATGGACAATACGTAACAAGGTCTCAAGAATCGCTAGGAGAATCAGGCTGTTGACATAGGACGCAGCGAGTTCTGGGAGGTTGTGATACAACTCATTGAACTCGCTGAATTGGATTGAGGTCGAGCCAACTAAGAATACACCGAGGACTGCGAATGGAAGCATCTTCGCGACATCGCGCGAAAGGTCCTCGGTCCAGTATGAGAGAATTCTCACCGAGCCGACCACCGAGGTGGCGATTAGGGCGTTTCTTGAGTGGTCGTTTCCGTCGGCAAGGAGGGTGAGGATCACGGCCATGACGAGGGTCCAGAAAGCGATGAGGACTGGAATCATGAGTGCGTATTTGAGTAGCCAAATACCAGTTCGGAAAAAAGCGCGGATTCGTCCGCTCTTTGAGTGATTGTATTTGCTCAAATCGAGCGTTAAGATGTCTCTACGCGCGAGCAATCGATAGAACATGAATACGAATCCAGAATATGCTGCTATCGCGATTATAGCCATCAAAGTTGGAAAGACTTCTGTGAAGAATCCTTCAGCCCAATCAATGAATTCAGACTGTGACGGGAGCCAAGACACGAGTCTATCTTGTAGGCCACGAGTTCATGGTGATTGTGTCGGCGACATCTTGCCACGAAAGCCTCGTAGAGGCGTTGCAAAGACATTCTCAGGCGGATTCAGGTTTCCCTTTGAATGGTCGAGCGCACTTGGGGCAGCGTTGCGGTATCGAGACTCGGCGACGCTCCCAAGTATGCCCACACTCACCACAGATCCACGAGCGCTCGGGTAATCCAGCTAGGACTTCTTCGCGCATGCTTCGTAGGACTGGCGATTCAGCGAGTTTTGGAGTCGGCGCGATTTCATTGACGAGCTCAGAGTGCCGGTTGCCATGGTCGATGAGTCCCGCTGCGTGTAGCAATTCGTGTACGAGGGTGTGGCGGAAGAGTTTCTCATCGGAGATTAGGCGTGGGTGAAGGGCAACGGTTACTGGGCCGGGTGAGCCTCTGAGTCTCCGACGCCTGAAGAGCTCGTGATGGTCACATTCGAATCTAGTGAAGCCGAGTCTATTCTCTGTCGATTCCGCCCATTCGAGAGAGAGTTGCTTCGGTAAGTGGCGAAGGAATGGGGCTTCATCACGCGTTAGCCGCGATGAGAGTTCCTCAAGGATCCCATCGGGCAGTCGAGGCGGCCCCTCTGGCTTTACCGAACCTCGCCCTTCGGACATGGGCGAGCCTGCTCAGTTCTCCTTAAATGGCCGTCGCAGGTCGCCGGCTCACTGGGCGTGTGGCGCAGCTTGGAAGCGCGCTTCCTTGGCATGGAAGAGGCCCCGAGTTCAAATCTCGGCACGTCCACCAGTTAGAGATGAGTGGCGTCAGCCTCAAATCGAATCACATGTTATTCAAGATTCTTAATCTTCTTTTTTTCGTGTCAATCAAAGATATCTTCGTGTAACTCTTGTTTTGGTTTGATTCGGCTGATTAACCGGATAACGGTAATTTTGAGGTTGAATTTTCCAATTTTCTGTGCTTGTAAGACGGAAAAAATCATGTTCACCAACAACTCAAATCAACGAAAAGACAATCAAAATGGGGTGGTTCTATATACGAACCTAAGCGTGGAACCGAAGGATGGACTCTAAGACAAGAGCCTTATTGATGTGTACGCTGATGATTGCGTCTGCGCTCGCCGGTTGTCTCGGCGGGAGTGACGATGACGGAGGCGACGAGGACGTGATGGGATGCACCTATGCAGATGCTACCAATTACAACCCCGACGCCACCAAGGATGATGGTACCTGCAGTTATGCAGAACCTGAGCCCGAGCCCGAACCGGTAATGGGATGCACCGACCCCGCTGCGAGTAACCACAATGCAGCCGCTGAGGTCGATGACGCTTCCTGTGATTACGGTCGCTCACATGCCGATATTATGGCAGACTATGCGGCTGGAACGATCGACTTCGGACAGGCTTCCTACGAGCTTGAAGTCTCGAGGAAGTGCCGTGAGCAGGGTTCAAACAACCCGTGTGAGATTGTTGAGATGTCTATTGGAGACGCTTCAACCATCGACCCACACGATGCTTACGACTCGGCTTCTGGCGATGTCATTGAGCAGGTTTACGATACCCTCTACCGCTACGCGGGCGACGGTACTGGAAACGCAATCATCGAGGCTCGTCTCGCTACTGGCTACTCAGTCAGTGAAGACGGATTGACCTACACATTCACGCTACGCGATGATGTGTACTTCAGCAACGGTGACAAGATGGATGCATCAGATGTTGTCTACTCATGGTGCCGTGTTCTCGGATACGGATCACCTGACAGTCACGTCGGATGGATTCTCGAGCAGAGCTTCGACTGCAACGATGCAGACGGTAACCACGATGACATGGGCGGCGCGAGCTTCTCGGTCATCAGCGATACTTCGTTCTCCGTCACATTGTTCGCTCCATCGTCGGCTTTCATCTCGACGATCGCTTACACAGTCGGCGCTGTCATCAACGCAGACCTCTGTGAGGCTAACCGCGTTGACGCGGGCGGCGAGAACGATGACTACTGCCACGAGTGGATGGACGAGGGCCCTATGGGTGCTGGTACCAACGCTTACACAGTTCAGACTTGGGTCCGTGAGGACCGCCTAGTTCTCGTCCCTAACTGGATGTACTGGGAGAGTGGCGATTACAACATCAACCGCCACACAGTCTCGATCGTTACTGAGGCATCGACCCGTCTTCTGGCTTTCACCGATGGTGAGGTCGACTTCGGTAGCATCAACATCGAGCATCTCGTCAACTTCTGTGACAACCTCGAGGACAAGCCAAATGTGCAGTCCAAGGAAGGATACATCTGCAGTTACCGAGAGACCTTCACCACAACTCTGTCTGTCTTCAACCTCCACCCGAAGGCACTAGACGCTGGTGAGGACACCTCGAACACTGATGCTAACTCCACGCTCGTGATTAACCACGACTGCGATGGTGATGGCACCAATGATTGCAACGTCATGGAGACCGCTGCACTGCGCACAGCAGTCGCATACGCGTTCGACTACGAGACGCACCGCAGGGACACCTACGACAACTCTCTGGCTCCTCAGTACGGCCCAATCCCAACCGGATTCCTGTATGCGGACACCCAGACTGAGACCTTCACCTACGACCTCGATCACGCAGCACAGCTGCTTGATGACGCAGGATTCATCCGCCAGTACGAGTGTGACTCGCTTACTCACGCGGATGCACCAACTGTCGTCGCAGAGGCTGACAGGACTGGCGACGAGTGCCGTCTACCAAACGTTCTCCGAGTAATGGCGAACGAGGGTAACGACTACCGTATCGCAATGTCCTCTCAACTCAACGAGGCTCTAGGAACTCTCGGAATCGCCACACAGGGCGATGCAAAGCCATGGGCTGAGTACCTAACAATGTACTACACCCGCACATGGGACATCCGCTTCAGCGGATGGGCACCTGACTACCTCGACCCTGATAACTACTGGTCGCCATTCGCTGGCGGTCACTCCATTGGCGGAGACGCCTATGGATCAGGATACGAGAACGAGGCTGTGAACGATGCTTTGGTTATCGGAAGGACCTCACAGGATGACGACACTCGCCGCCAGGCGTATGTCGACGCATTCGCGGCCTGGACTCAGGACCCGAACATGATCATCATCGGACAGTACAACGGTGTCGGCGTCAAGCACGACGACATCTGCAGCCCACCATACGCTGCGATCGGGTCGGCCCACTGGTTCGACTACGACAAGCTACCGATGGTCAACGGTGCACTCGTAGGCTCTTGCTGAAGATAACACCCTGACGACGTAAGGCCGACGGCAGCCACCTTTGGGTGGCTGCCGTCGCGCCGTCAACTTTTCATTCATCTTCTGCTGAAATGCCGAAGGCAATCGTGATAGAACCGTCTTAGCAACGCCCATGTGAGAGGATCACCGTGAAATTGCACGAATTCATAGTTCGGCGCTTGATTTTACTCGTCCCCGTAATGGTGGGTGTTGCTGTATTCACCTTCGCTATCGCTCACATTATTCCTGCTGATCCAGCTGCCGCTCAGTGCGGTGACAAGTGTGGAGTTATCATCAACACTTACTATGAGAACGGATCATCTGGAGAAGTCTACACAGATGAGGGTGAATTGTATACTCTCTCCGAAGGTATCTCGAGTGGAGTGAAGCAAATCACTCTAGTCGATGCCTCGGCATTTTCAGATCAAGGAGGCACTGGCCTCATCGGCGAAGATTCGTTCAGATGGTCTGGCAAGAATGGTGAACGATTGACCGGAATCAGCGGAATAGATGAGGACGCGACTGAGGGTACAGTAGTCAGTTACTATGTCCAGATTTCAGCTTATGA
>DUJH01000049.1:103185-105581 GCA_013329905.1 Candidatus Thalassarchaeaceae archaeon
ACATCTTTTGGAAGGAGATTGGGGAGAATCGATCACTTACCACCGACCTGTAATCGATGTTGTCAAAGACGCTGCACCAATTACTCTTGAGATGTCATTCCTCGCACTGGCTATCGCATACCCATTAGGAATAACTCTGGGGATCATCAGTGCGGTTCGACAGGACAAGATGTTCGACCATTTATCCCGATTCCTCGCTATCGCATTCGTCAGTCTGCCTATTTTCTGGTTCGCGATGGTTCTGCAATTATTCTTCGCCACAGGCCCTGAGAATTCAGGAATCTGTGATCCAATTTTTGGTACTGACGGTGGTTGCTTCCCTATCTACGGAAGGCACGATCCAGGGTTCTCATTCCCTGAGGAAGGATTCGGAATTACTCTCAGCACTCTGATTCCCTTCTTAGACGGTACTTTCTTGGATCTCTCACTCCCCTATCCTGACGGTGGAACTGGATTCCATCTGGTTGACAGTTGGTTTGCCTCTGATGAGCAACTGGCCGCTCTTCCTGACGAATATGGTTCCCGAAGACTCCTGTTCAAGGACACGATTCTCCACCTCGTTCTACCCTGCACCGCCCTCGGTGTCGCCTCCGCTGGAGGCCTTCTCAGATACATGCGAGCAAGTCTTCTCGAGGTTCTGAACGAGGATTACGTCCGAACCGCACGCGCGAAGGGGCTTGCGGAATGGCGCGTGATAATCGTTCACGCCTGCCGTAACGCTCTGGTCCCTATCGTCACTATCCTTGGTTTCTCGATTGGAGGAGCGATAGGTGGCGCGGTTCTCACTGAGACCATCTTCGCCTTCAACGGAATGGGAAGGGTTGCTGTGACCTCCATTCAATATCTCGATTTCACAGTCATTATGGGAGTCACTCTCATCACTTCGGTCATTTTCCTCCTCTCCAATCTCATTGTTGACATCATGTATGCAGTAGTCGATCCAAGGGTGAGATTGGAATGAAGCGCTGGCCTGATGGAGCTGCTGATCGCAAGGAGAGTGTTAGGAGGCTCTCGGAGGCTCTGAGTCAGTTCGGCAGCGATATGAATCGAAATTGGAAGGTCTACCGAAGGTCTCTGTTAGCTGTAGTCGGCCTCAGCATGGTATTCTTCGTATCGACGGTCTCGATCTTTGCCGATGATATCGCCGTCGAGCACCCCTACCGCAATCTCCAGGACACTGAGGACCTTTGGTCCATCGATTACGAACCACGCCGCGCACATCCTTTCTCTGAGGAATGTGATTGGCATGAACAATCCATCTCTCTTACCAAATTGCGCAGGGACAATGTGATGACCGTGATCGCCGAGTCCGACGACAAGGTCGGCTCCGACAATCGCTACTATCGCAACACTCTTTCTGTCATAGAATTCATCAGTCTCGAGGATAATGTCGGTGGTGAATTGGACACCTCATTGATTTCAATTGATTCTGCCAATTCTTCCATCCTCGTAATCTCTCAGGAGATGTATGATAATATGTCATTGACGACGGTTTGGCTGACCTATGAATTTGATAATTCAGCCATGCATCACTGGTGGATGCCAGATGGATACGACGTCTGTATCTTCGGTACAAATAATCAAGGTCAGGATATGTTCAGCAAGGTCCTCTACGGCTCACGAGTATCGCTCAAAATCGGCATCACTGTCGCTATGCTAACCGTGACTCTCGGCACAATAGTCGGCAGCATCAGTGGCTACTACGGTGGTCGCGTCGACGAGGTCATCATGAGGATATGTGACATCTTCTTCGCAGTTCCTGGATTAATTCTCGCCATGGCTTTCGTGACTGCGATGTCGGCCATGACGAGTCTGACGATGCCGCTGTGGTTGGGGATTCTGATTCCGACAATATTCCTTTGGATGGTCTTCAAGGATAGTTTGAAGTCGACACTGATTCTCTCTAAGGATTCACAAGCATTCAATTTCATAAAGAAAAGTAGGGGAGTTTTCTATGCGTTCATTCTCATCTTTTTCCTGCTTGGAATATCAGGTGTGCCACTTTGGCCCGAGCTGTTCGGAAATTTCGAATCGGGTTCATCAAGAACTGCGGTTTCGTTGGGGCTGATTTTGGCTCTATCTGGACTCTGGATTTTGGATCAGAAGTTTATCGAGAACGCATCATTTGACGAAGCGGCACCAAGATTCCGCGCTTTCTTCGACTGGACCAATCCGTGGCGATATCTCTCTCTGAGAACTTTTGCGATATTCATCGCTGCAGTGATTCTGATGAATTATTCAGGGACTGTCGGGGATGATATTGTCGTAATCAAGGATTTCGACAGACTTTGGAAGATCCAAGCCGCTCTAATCTTCACTGGCTGGCCTGGATATGCTCGTCTGATTAGAGGCCAAGTTCTCTACGTCAAGGAGATGACTTTCGTCGAGGCTGCCCG
>DUJH01000049.1:105816-108446 GCA_013329905.1 Candidatus Thalassarchaeaceae archaeon
CCTCTCCTCGTAGCATTCACCCTCGACATTGGCGGGACAATTCTCTCTGCTTCGGGCCTCTCTTTCATCGGCCTCGGAGCGGCACCCGGAACTGCAGAATGGGGAATTCTTGTCTCCGAGAGTCGTCAATTCTTCCTAGATGACCCTCATCTGATGTTCTTCCCCGGGATTGCGATTGCAGTGACGACTCTCGGATTCAATCTTCTCGGTGACGGTTTGAGGGATGTTGTTGATCCAAAGAATAGGAGGTAGAAATCGTGGCAGATGACATTCTTAGCATCGAGAACCTTCGGGTTCACTTCGATACCCTGGATGGTCCCGTCGAGGCTCTTCACTCTGTAGACCTCTCAGTGGGTAATGGCGAAATCATGGGTCTGGTCGGTGAATCTGGTTGTGGAAAGTCGGTTACTTCCTTGGTGACGATTGGACTGGCCACCTGTGACGTAGACGAGGGGAGTGTCAAGTACCAAGGCACTGAATTGCTTCACCGCGACCCTGTGCATATTCAGCGTAATATCAACATCTCATCTACGATTACGGCACTTTCAGTCCTCGCGGCAGTCGTCACTTCAATCTGGATTCTGATTGAACCTATTCAGGGTGTGACTATGGTTGTAACGCTGAGTTTGGTTGGAGGGCTGTCTTGGTTATTCGGCTTCTTCCAGAAATCTGGTTCACGCAAACATATGAATTTCATGCGGTGGATTCGTGGAAACGAGATTAGTATGATTTTCCAAGAGCCGATGACGGCGTTGAATCCACTTTACACGATTGAGAAGCAAGTATCAGAGGTGATGAAGGAACACGATCGTCTCGTAGCACCTGAGGTCTCCAATCTTCGAAGAGCAGGTCAGGCATTGACGACTCCTGTCCGATTGATTTTCGAATCACTGTTCACGAGGACATTGCCTTCGCTCTCTATTCTTCTGACTCTTACCTTTGTCACAATGGCTCACCGAACCGGTTTTGCAGGGGATTTGAAGATTTACTCCTTCGGACTCATTCTATTGATTCCTCTCTTTGAATTCCTAGCCTCTCGAATATTGAATTCCGAAGCAGAAAATGAGTATAATCAAATTTCACACCAAGAAATCGCGAAAATGGAAGGTTTAGAGATTGGAGCTCCACAGTTAATTCATCCAGCATACTTTTTCCTATCGAGCATGCCTCTCGCAGTAGCAGCTTCACTGATTATCTTCCTGATGTTATGGATGCCATTCTCGGCACTAATGGGGATGCTCGTCATCTGCACACTCCTCGCTCTTCCTGCCATCATGCTCCAGGATTATCTTCGGCTCGACCCTGCACACCGACGACAGGTTGTCGAAATCCTCGAAGAAGTACAGATTCCGAATCCTACTGCTGTTGTCAAGATGTATCCTCACGAGTTGTCGGGTGGAATGCGTCAGAGAGTCATGATCGCGATGATGATGGCATGCGAACCTAAACTTCTCATCGCCGACGAACCTACCACAGCGCTAGATGTGACAATTCAGGCACAGATTCTGAAATTGATGCGTAATCTCAGGGATGAGAAAGGCACAGCTATTCTTCTGATTACTCACGATCTTGGCGTCATCGCCGAACTTTGCGATGCTGTGACGGTGATGTATGCCGGTTCTGTGGTCGAGACTGGTAGTCTCGAACAAGTCCTCTCTCGCCCGAGAATGCCTTATTCCATCGGTCTGCTCCACAGCATTCCTCGAATCACAACAGGTTCGGCTGAGCGCGAAACACTTCCAATTATTCCAGGACAGGTTCCTGACCCCAACCAGCATTTCGACGGATGCCGATTCCACCCTCGATGTCCATTCGCGAATGAGAAATGTATCTCTACACCTCCACCGATGGTGGAAATAGAGCCGGGTCATTTCGCCGCTTGCCACCATACAGATAGGACAACGGTCGTCTCGGATGTTCAGGACGCATTCGATGAATTCGCATTAGGTTATGATGGAGGCCCTCGGCCGAAAGAACCACTTGCAGATATCTCACTTATTGATACTGTAACAGGAGTCATTAACACAATAGATACAGTAGGGAGGTTGATTTGATTGATTGAAGACAATAACACTGGTGAAATCCTCATCGAAGTCGATGGAATGCGTAAGTGGTTCCCTATCAAGGCTGGAATGCTCTCAACGGTGAAGAGTCATGTTCGAGCCGTCGATGGCGTTGATTTGCGAATTCGTCGTGGTGAAACACTCGGTATAGTTGGCGAATCCGGGTGTGGAAAAACGACTCTAGGAAGGGTCCTGCTCGGATTGATTCCAATTACTTCGGGTTCGGTTAGGTACGAGGGCGAAGATATCCGTTCGATGAGTATGAGCGACCTTCGAAGGCGCATGCAGATCGTTTTCCAAGACCCAGGAGGTTCGATGAATCCACGCATGTCGGTCCGCTCGATTGTAGGGGAACCCCTCCTAGTCAACGGTATCGCCGATGGAGCGGAGCTGACTCAAAGGGTAGCCGAATTACTCGATTCTGTGGGACTGAAAAAGGACCACATGAACCGATTCCCCCACGAATTCTCGGGTGGTCAGAAGCAGAGAATAGCATTGGCTAGACCCCTTTCGCTCGACCCTGAATTAATCCTATTGGACGAGCCAACCAGCGCGCTCGACGTCTCG
>DUJH01000051.1:0-10352 GCA_013329905.1 Candidatus Thalassarchaeaceae archaeon
AACAACTATCTCAATATCTACAAGGGGCCTGACCCAACTCAAATTACTGCTCAACAAACCATACCTGTACCGTTGACAAATGGGCTATACACCAACCTACTGCTAGGCCACTGGGGCGAAGATGTCCTTGGAGGAGGAATTCCTGGAGGGGTAGGGGATTGTGAGGATCTTGATATATGGTTACTCAGAACTCCTCCTTACAACACTGGTGTTGGATATTCTAATGGGCACTATGACAACATGACTGTTCTCGAGTATGATTGTACTCTCGGAACATATCCAAACCCGCTTGACGCTACCGCAAGTGGTGTTCACAACTTCAAACTCGACGCTGAGCACAACTACCCTCTCTATGGCCTCGATATTTCCGATACTAATGGTGACGGAGAAGTAGATCTAATTGCTGCAGTGGATGGAATTACCGGAAACATATCCTATGCAACACTATCTGGTTCCTCATGGAACACTCAGAATTACGTAATGCTCGGTGATTACCTAGGCGCCTCGATTACAATTGCAGACGTCAATCGTGATGGAAACATGGACTTCTTCGTTCCAACTGAAGTTACCTTAACACGTCTACAAGATTCAAGCGCTCAGAACCAAACTTACCTTCTGGTCGATAACCTGAGGGAAATAAACACGGTAGAAATCATCCTTTCAAATCCAACCGGAACTGGATATCAATCTTCAATATCTTTTGATGTGGGTCGCCGGCCAACGATGGCCGTTCCAGGTCAATTGGCTGGAGGAGAAGATAGCGCTTTCGAAATTGCTATTGGACAGAGAGACCGATCCTACAGGTTCGCTAACAGCGCCATGTGGCTCGACACCCAAGGATGGGCTGGCGCTGGAGATTTCCTCTCAGTTCTAAGCCTCGACAACGAGGATGTTGGTATTACTGAGGTGACTATTGCACCTGCTGCATATGACCCAGCAACTGGTGCGGCTAAAATTGGTGAAGGTACCAGATTCGTCAATTTGACTGTGAAGAATACTGGCCTAAATCCGATTTCTGGTTCGATTGATGTCGACCTCGAAGTCAAGGAAGTAATTGGTGGAACTGACACTCTTGTCTACTCAAATGACTTCGAAGGTAATATCGATTCAACAAATTGCGCAGCCTGTTCGATTGATTTGATATCGTATACAGGAGAGTATGGTGACGGTTCTTCCTCGTGGCACGAGGAGTGGAATGCATCTACAGACTCCAACGGTTCCGCAATTGACGATTGGTATGAGGCTGATACGAATCCAACTACTTACATGTGGGCCGGAATGGATCATCAAGGTGAGGACAACCAATCTGGTTACTACAACAACATGGATGAGGCATTCATCATTGAGAACGTCGACTTGAGCGGCTCTGATGCAGCTTATCTCGATGTCGATCTCCTTTGTACAACCGCATTCTTCGAACTCTATCTTGCCGAGCAATATTCTGTCGTCGAACGCTGGCTCTACGAAGACTCGTGTGGAATCGAGGTTTGGAGCGACGGTAATGGTTGGAAGCAGGTTTACTTCACCGGCGGTTGGGACAATGAGCGCTTCTTCCGTCTCTACCAACTTGGTTATGACCCTGAATACAACACCTACAACAATAATTTCTACGCCAACACAGCTACCCCATGGATGGAACTTCGTGGAGACGATGCAATTGACCTAACTCCCTACGCTGGAGAGGTCATCGATATCCGCTTCCGCTTCCGAAGCGGTCTGATGGGAAGCGTTGGACCTGATGGCTCATCACAGGACACAGGTCTTGACGGATTCGCTTTCGACAACATCTCAATTCGCAAGACTGACGTAGAGTTCGGCACCGAAGAGATCGTGAGCCAGACTCTGAATTTCAATAACTTCGTAGCAGGTGCTGAGGAGGAAGTCTCTCTAACAGCTGACTTCATAGATAACCGAACTTACTACATCAAGACCACATTGACCGACCCATCGGGCTTCGATAATGCGGATGATACGAATGATGAGGTCAAGTTCCAGATTACTGTAAAGAATCTCTTCGATCCAGGTGTCGCAGAGGAGCCATGGGTCAGTCTGGAAAACGGACTGAAGTATGCCTCTGGTGACCGCGACATCGAGATTCGTGTCCAGAACTACGGTAACACACTCACTGATTTCCAGCTCGAGACGACAATCAAGAACGCTCTTCCTGACCTTATCGCGATCGAGGATTTCTCTGGACTTGAACCAATGTGGGAGGATGATGAAAACGAAAATGGAAGTCGATTGGATGATACCAACGGCGACCACCCAATGCTACCTCAGAGCCGTGGTGTGTTCAATTCCTTCGCCTATTGGCTTGGAGACCCAGATACGGGATACGGAGACAACTGGAACGAGTTTGTCAGACTAGATCCTATTCCTGTCGCATCAGGAGGCACTGATTTCACCTACCTCTCTTTCGATTACTTCGCTGAGGGGGACTTCCTCTCTGACAGCGATGGAAACATACTCGCTATTCGCGATGCGGCTGGCCTTGAAATCGAGTGGTCGAAGGGAGGAGAAGTCTTCCAAGGAACCGTTTGGGGAAGTTGGACCGACCTCAATGAGAATGGCATCCGTCCATTCCACGCATGTGAGGACTTCGACAATAACGGCCGCTACGATGAGGTCGAGTACATGGGCGATCATTCCGACCGCTACGAGTCGGTTGTTTGGTTCGATTCCGAGTCTCTGGTGAAATCGGTCATCATCGACCTGACTCACATCACTCTTCTGAACCAGACATCGAACAGTACATTCGACTGGGCTACTGAGTGCACAGATCTCTCGGGCTCCGAGGTAACATTGACCTGGCGCTTCCAGTCGAATGACGACGGAGTCAATGGTAATGCTGGATTAGCTGGATTCGCAGTCGACAACATACGCATCGATGAATTCACTTTCGAAGAAGATGGATTCTACGTAAACGACATCAATGGCCTCGATGCTGCAGAGCGTGAGAAGGTGGAAGTGGCGAATCACAACTTCCGTTCAGGAATTTACCGAATCGATGCAACTACCACTATCAACACCTCTATGGAGGGAACGACATGGTACAATAAGACCGAGACGACGACTGCCAATAATCACACGCAGATTATCTTCAGCATCGCAAGTGCTGACATCACTTTGATGCAACCGAATATCCTCGAGTGTGTCTCCGATATCACCTACAAGTGCGTCTACACTTTTGATTCGGTCTCAGAGCACTCCTTCTCAGTTCCATTGTTGAACGGAGTAATCGCGGGAGAGTACGAATTGATGATGAAGGTCGTCGACATGGATACCGGACAAATGGTGTACGAACAATCTGCGGATAATGGACCTTTCAACCTCGATCCACATGCACGTGATTTCGCTAATTGGACAACGCCATACAGCGATTGGTACGATGGACATGAGTACAATGTCAGCTTCTACGCCATCCTTACCGAGGATGGCGAGCAGTCAGGTAACGACCGCTACTTCGAGATTGAATTCAAGAACAATGTTGATGTTGCAATTCTATCGAACCCGACTGACCAGAATCGCCTACAGCGCGTCAAGCAGGACCTCGAATCGATGGGTATGTCTTACACCCAATTGACAATCGATGACTGGGAGCGCTACGCTACCGAGAACTGGCTTGACCACTATGAGAAGATCCTCATGCCTTGGCAAACTGACTACAACGTGGTCTACGGAGAGTATTACGAGACACTCTCTGCGACCCGCGATTCTGACGGCCTATCGGTCACCGAAGTCCTCGAGGCTTACATGGTGAACGGTGGAACTTTACAGATTCACCTCGGGCCTTACCGCAACGAGTACCAACCCAACCGACTGCCATACGGTATGGACATCGCAATGAGGAATCAATGGAATAACACGGTGACCAACGAGGATCTCTTCGTCGTCGATGCTTACCATCCATTACTTGAGAACGTCAACGTCGCCGCCTTTGCAGGTGTGCATGGCGGCTCTTACGTAGCGCTCGCCGGATTGGACACCGCACAGGTGCAGTTCGACCAGATTCCACAGGTGTGCGGTGGCCGAATCAGCGACCCAACGGGCACTTTCCACACGCTGATGCGCAGCGAGTCGTTCGATACTCAGTCTCTACTCTCAATCTGTAACCGTGGAGCTGGTGGAATGATTGTCACCACTCTCGATGTTGAGAACCCGAGCTTCTCACAGCCATTCGGCGGAACCTCGATGCCTCTGCTCTCCAACATGTTGAGTTATCACGTCACTCCATATCCAACGAACTTCGGTATCGCTGGTGATGGATTTGATTTGACTATCAACGAGGAGGCGCCTTCGCTTGACACTGTGACCGGTGCCTACGCAACGATGTACATCAAGTCGAATTCAGACCTCGACTTCTCCTTCTTGACCGCTGATGCATCTCTTGGACCGGGCATCACGGCGGATTGGACTCTAGAATCCACTGACATGAATGAGACCGTCACTGGATGGCAGGGCGAGCTCATCGATTATGGTGAGATCAGTCACATCCGCCAGACTAGCCCAAGCATCCCAACACTGGGAAGCTTCTGTGTCGGAGACAGCGGTTCCAACACAGGATGCAGAATCGGTGCCGAGTGGCTCCTGACTCTATATCTCCACGATGATGAGGGTCACACCCGAATCACGTACATCAATCTGGTTACCGACGACACTCTGGCTGATGAATTCAGACCTACTGCGGACTTACAGTTGGTCGAGAATGATATCACGGACGAATACTTGACTTTGGACGGAACCAAGACTGTCGGTGGAGTTGATTGGCCAATTTATCGTGTCAGGCTAACCGATAGCGGAGACATCAGTCTCTCATTCGACTCATCCTCTAGCAGCGATGCTGACGCACCTGAGGGAGAGCGGGGAATCGAGTTGTTCGAGTATCGAGTCTTCTTCGACTACCCAGTCGATTCCTCAAGCCCAACACTTGAGGGCCATGAGTATCAGGTGCCTGATGCGGCTGGCGGAGATATGTGGAATTACGTCTTCCACAACATGACTAGCGATGGCACTCTAGAGAATCAAATTCGCCTTGAGCTCATCGTATACGACAGAGCTGGTAAGCAATCCGAGAAGGCGAGGATGTACTTCATCATCGTCGGCGAGGACTTCGGTGATGACCCACCAATGGTTGAGATTACATCACCGCGCTCCACCGATTCGCAGAAGGAAGACCTCGTCACAATCAACGGCGTCGTCAACTCCGGAGCCGAGAATGGTGTGGAAATCGAGGTCGCTCTCGTAGAGACTACGCTGGATTTGACTCCTTCACCGAAGGCGACTCAGAAGGCGCTTGGAAAGTACAATTCGACCGGAACCACAGCACTCGGTGATGGCGACTCATTCACTCTGACACTGAATATCGCGGATCTTTACTTGGAGACCACCGGCGCACAGGTCACGGTTTACTGGAGAATTGTCGAGGGCGATGGTTCCCGATACACTATCGATAATTCGTTTACCATCGACTTGCTACCACGTCCGAGCGATCCATGCGCACTGAATCCGAGCGCAGACGGTTGTGAGGAGGACAGCGGTAACACGCAGATGATTATGTACGCAGCGATTGGAGTCATCGCGATTCTTGGAATCGTCGGTGTGACTCTAGTTCTACGCGGTCGCGGAAAGGGCGAGGGTGCTGGAGACACTGTCGAGCAATTCGGCGGCGTCGAACAGATGGATCCAGTCGAAGCCTACGTTCAACAGATGGTTGGACAAGGCTACGACGAAGCGACTGCTCGACAGTATGCCGAGCAATACTACGCAGCCTATTACGCCCAGCAAGGCCAAGGCGGCGGCAATTAGCGATAGGTACATGCAAAATTGAGCAGCCCCTGAAGGGGGTTGCTAAGCCGCACCTTGAAGACCCGGCGGTGACCGCCGGTGAGCATGGACGCTGGTGAGCGCTACACTGTGGCTGACCTTTCGCTCGCAGAGTCAGGAGGTCTGAAGGTCGCATGGGCGCGAAGCAGAATGCCCGCTCTCGCTGCATTGCGCGCCCAGGCGGAAAAAGAACAGCCACTCGCCGGCCAGCGAGTGGCCGGTTGCCTACACGTCACCAAGGAGACTGCGGTTCTGATCGAGGCCATCGAAGCAGCCGGTGCTGAGGTCTCTTGGTCTGGCTGTAATCCACTCTCGACCCAAGATGAGGTGGCTGCTTGGCTTGCCGCTGAGGGATACAGCGTCTACGCTTGGTATGGACAGAATAACGAGGAGTTCTATGAGTCAATTGATCGCACTCTCGATTTCAAGCCGACCCTCACTCTCGATGATGGCGCCGATCTCATCTATCGAGTCCACGCTGAATATCCTGAACTCGCTGAAGGAGTCATTGGGGGAACTGAGGAGACGACCACCGGCGTCCATCGGCTACGAGCCATGGGCGAGGCGGGAGAGCTTCGTTACCCAGTAATTGCAGTTAACGACGCTTCGACCAAGTGGGATTTCGACAATGTCCATGGAACCGGACAGTCGACTCTCGACGGAATTATCCGCGCGACGAGCGTGCTACTAGCTGGCAAGACCTTCGTGGTCGCTGGCTACGGTCACTGCGGCAGGGGCTTGGCAAATCGTGCTCGCGGCATGGGTGCAAACGTTGTCGTCACCGAGGTTGAGCCACTTCCCGCTCTCAAGGCTGTGATGGACGGATTCCGAGTGATGCAAATGGATGATGCCGCAGCCATCGGTGACGTATTCTGCACCGCGACTGGAATGAAGGACGTCCTTGTTGGTCGTCACTTCGATTCGATGAAGGAGGGGGCAATCATCTGTAATACGGGTCATTATGACTGTGAGATCAACATTCCCGATCTCGAGCAGCGCGCCTCGCGAGTCTACACAATTCGTGAGAATAACGAGGCCTTCGAGCTCGCCGGTGGTCGCACCATCCACCTCCTTGCCCGCGGCCGCCTCGTCAATCTGGCAGCCGCCGAAGGTCACCCCAGCGAAGTCATGGATATGTCATTCGCGAACCAATTCCTAGCCCTCTGCCGTCTAGCAGCAGAAGGTGAGGGTTACGACAATATCGTCTACGACATTAGTGCCGAACAGGACAGCGAATTAGCAGCACTCAAACTCGCTGCAGAAGGAGTCAGCATCGATAGTCTCACAGCTGAACAATTGAGTTATCTGAACGATTACTCAGCCGGTACATGAGATTATTCTGCAGTCCTAACTGTGTAGAATGGAGGATTAATCCTCGAGGCCATCTAACTCGATGGGCTCGCCACTCTCAGAATCATCTTCGTCATCTTCATCTGCATTATCCCACCAACCTACATCAACAGCAAAATTTGGCATGTTCGGTCGCCACTTTACCACAAGATTCTCATCTGCCTCAACAATCTTCAGATGTCGCTCTCGAAAAGCCTCAGGTCGCTTCCCGAGCAGGTTCTCATACAGTTTGCTGCCGCGAATGTCCTCAGGCACGCATAACTTTGCTGCAGTCGATTCCACGTCGAGCGCTCGGTCAAGGTCCAAGGCGTGTCTATTGAGTGTGTGGAGGAGCCCGGAACCCATCCGACTGACTAGCATGAAAAGTCCGAGGATGATGATGAAAACCAACAAGAATCCATATTTCGATGGACCGATTAACTGCATCGCGACAGTTCCGATTAGGAAGACGATAGGAGCGACGAAAGTGAATAGGAAAAATGTCTCAGAAAGCGGTTTTCGACCCTTCATGCGATCGATGATTTCCCAACGAGAATGTTCTGGATTTTGTGGACGAAAAACCTCGTCTTTCTCCATTTTCGCAGCCTTTTCGACCATTTTTCGAACCTGATCCATCTTTACTAATTGACGGTTGTCAGGTGATTCCATCTCAGGACTGAAGAGAATTTCAAGCAATTCTCCAGCTTGTGTGTACATTCCTAATCGCACAAGAATCGCAATCTGCTCAACCAAAGGTGTCACCTCGGTCGGTTCAACCGCTCTTCGCTCCTGCCACCAAGCCAACGCTTCTTCGAGCATCCCTAGGTGATCGACGAGGAGGATTCCCCCGAGGATCCAAGAATCTCGATCGTTGGGTTCGAGTTTGACGACTTGACGTAGTGCCCCGAGTGCGCTCGCGGCCTGCGCCAGCGTCGGCATCTCGCTTTTACCACGCCTCGAAGGAGGGAGTGTCATGCGCGCGACCATCTTCCAAGCAGCTGCATGGTTGGGGTCTAGTCGAGTAATCTGGCGGGCGAGTTCGAGGGCTTCTTCGCGCTCGCCTGATTCCTCGTGCTCAAGCACGTCGATCCAAAGCATCTCCGCGCTTCGCGCCATAGGCACTGCTCACGAGAAGACGAGATGAATGCTGGGGTGGGGCTGACTCAACGTCGACCGCTGCCTCGGCCCGGTCGGTTGCCACGGAAGCCGCCACGACCTGTGCCTCTGAATCCTGATCGGGTCGGTCGGCTGCTGCTGCCGGGAGATCTTCCTCGGCCCCCACTATCGCGTGAATCTGAAGGTCTTGGACCTCTGCGGTCATTACCTCTCGAGTCTCGTCCACTGTCACCGCCACGGTAGCCACCACGGCTGTTCCCGCCGCGGTTTCCACCGTCGCGTGAGCCGCCTCGGTTGCCTCCACCACTGGAGCCACCTCCGCTAGGACGATTTGCTTGGCAGCGGTTGCATTTGTCACGGAATGCGAAGTTGTTGTTCTTGCACTTAGGGCAATCCCACTCTCCACCGCGATTTCCTCCACGGTCTCCTCCGCGATTATCGCGTCGGTCACCGCCACGATTGTCTCGCTTGTCGCCACCTCGGTAGCCTCCGCGGTCACCGCCACGATTGTCTCGCTTGTCGCCACCTCGGTAGCCTCCGCGGTCACCGCCACGGGAATTTCCGCCACCGCTTGGACGCTCAGCCTCGCAACGGTTGCATTTGTCACGGAATGAAAAATTGTTGTTATTGCACTTTGGACAATCCCACTCTCCACCGCGATTTCCTCCTCGATTGTTCCCTCGGTCATTACTTCGGCCGTCACGACGCTGGAATCCTCCACCATCTCGGCCTCGGCTATTGTCACGGCGGTCGTAGCTACCACGGCCCCGATCGGAGCGCTCGCGACTCTCGCGCGGAGCGATTTCAACAGGAGAACCGACAGCGCTCGAGGCCTCGATTCCTTCTGCCAAAGGATGAATGTGAATGAGAGCGCGATCGACGGCGCCAATGACGGTATTCACGCGCCCGATTGGCTTCCCACCAATGACTCGAAGTGTTGCACCGAGACGTGGTGCACGACCCTCGAATGCGACCATCAGGCCGCCCTCATGGGACTCCTTCTCGACCGTACCAGAGAAACTCATGGCCTCAGGCGCGTCGGCCCGAGTATATGAGTGCGGCAGATGCTGCGAGAATCAGTCCCGGCAACCCCATCGCAGGCAATCCAGGAGATGGTTCGCTCGGAGCATCGGGTTCAGGCTCAGGTTCGATGAATAGGTGCGAATTATCCACCACTCGCTGTTGGCTGGTGCACATACCTGAAACATCGCAACCAGTAACCTCGACCGTGTGAGCTCCTTCAGCCCAAACCGAGAAGTCAATAGTTGGAGTAGACCAGGTATTTCCATTGACAGCGATGTTTCCAACAGATGATCCATCTATCATCAAAGTAAACGTCACCTCCTCTCCATCGGGGTCTGAGAATTGTCCACTCATCATCCATGAGTCACCGTCCCATCCCTCGCTATTTACGGTCATTACCGGGGCCCTGCTAGCCTTTTCAATTCCGAGATGATAAATTGCTTCCATCGTGTAAACGCCGTCTCCAGTCACTCGAATAGCAACATAGGCTGGACCCGGAACGGTGCTGGTTGCAGCGACATCTGCGGTGATTTCGGATATGTATAGAGAGTAGGGTCCAGAGTAAGATCCGGCATTGTCATACTCGGATGTGAATCCAACCTCGACGTTCAGAGCAGGCCACCCTGAGGTCGGGCTGAGTGTGATTGGATGAGGATCAGATAGGTCTGTAGATGAGGTAGAGATCTGGAACGGAACACCGACACTCCATGTCCTATTACCAGAGGACTGACCGGCTTGGTCAATTCCTTCGCAAGTCACCTCACCGGCTTCGCCACGAGGGACATCCATCGAAATCTCTCGATTCTCGTAGGCGATTGCGAGCCCCTCATCACCTCGGCAACTGACTTCGAGTGAGGCGGTTCCGGCCTCGTCGACAAACCAATTCTGGATATCATTCCAGTTGGCTATGACCTGTGCTCCCCCGCTCGCGCGTGGAAACCATGACTCATCGTCAGGAGCATCATCAGTCCATTGTGGAGGATTATCCACAGGAATCTCCGCCGTGGTGAAATCGGCGAACAAATCCTCACCAGCCGGCCATTGCGGCATATTGGGGTAGA
>DUJH01000051.1:10639-11944 GCA_013329905.1 Candidatus Thalassarchaeaceae archaeon
CCCTCACATTCTTCCCACATGTCGAGTCGGAATCCCTCGGTCACAGGGAATTTGATGTGATATTCGACATTAGACATGTTTGAGGCGTTGAAAGCTAATGTGAATTCACTGGGATCATCAATATTTGAGATTGTGAGCGTAGCATTGAGCCAAAGCATCATGCGGCATTCGTCAACGTTAGCAGATGCATCGACCTCGTCGTCACAATCACGATCGCTGTCCGGAGCCACAGGCACTTCGACGCAGTCGCTGCTACTCCCGAATCCAGTGCAATCCCTGATTTCTGAATGTTGAGGAGGCACCAAATTCCACTCCTCAACCAGAACCTCATTTTCAGTCCATGAGATGTTCTTCCAGTCGGTTCCATCTCCTCCACGGTGTGGACTACCGTCGCGCATTCCCATTCGTGTCAGCGTGTGTTCAACACACTCAGAGGCGATTGCTCGAACCCCCTCTCTCTCGTCTGTGGAGATCCATCCATCGTCCCCACTGGGATATACCGCTGCTACATACGTGTCCAAGCTCGCTCTTACTTCGTCGGCAAGGCTTCCATTAACCCAAGCAACTGCTGTCACTTGGGCAGAATTCCAATCGCTTGCAACCTCTATGTCGAAGATTCCCCTCGAATATTCGAACATATCTTCGAATGTGATTGAGCTACATTGTTCTTCGAGCGTCGGTCCGTCTCCACCGAGTTGTTCCCGACGCTCGTCAAATTGCTCTAATTGGTCACTAGGCACACTCATTGGAATCCACGAGGTAACCATGGCGAACATAGCTAGGAGGGCCGCGAATCGCAGTACTCTGACACGAGTCATCGCGCCTATGCGAGGCTTCTCGCACGATATGGGTATCGGCTGTAAGTCAGATGTTATTTTTGCATATTAGTAGGCTCACAGTAGCGCGATAACTCGTAGTTTAGGGGGCCCTAAACTATATATCGGAATGGTCAGTCGCCGGCTCGACGAGACCTTCATTAGAACTATTGGAAGTGAATAGGATGGAATTGAAAACGATATTGAACGCTTTACTGATAACTCTGATTTTGAGCGCAAGCATGGCTGGTTGCCTTGAATCAGAAGAAGAAGATGAGAATGTAATCCGAATCGCCTTCAAGATTCAGGATGATTACGATAATCCCTCTGCGAACCCTCAAATTCTCGCTGACTTCATAGTCGCTCAGTCTGGATATGCGGTTGAAATTTATCCGATTAACTCGGATATCGCGGCTATCGAAGCTATCCGCTTCGGTCACGCAGATATCGCATTCCTTGACGGAGGCGCCGCTTGGATTGCTTGGCAACA
>DUJH01000051.1:12216-15377 GCA_013329905.1 Candidatus Thalassarchaeaceae archaeon
CTCGAGGGCAAGGACTCCTGCCACACGGGATGGCTCAAGTCAGCTGGAATGTTGATGCCGATGGGATACATGATCAACAATGGCATCGTCGATGTTAGCGGCGATGCTGATGACATTTCCTCACTGCGCACAACCATCGAGGCGCACTTCGGAAACGCTTCGATTCCTGTGTCGGGCGATCTGTACTACAGCTACAGCGGTGCCTTCCGCTGCATGACCGAAGGAGTCGGTGATGTCGCATTCGGCAAGATGACCTCGTACGAAGATCACTGCGAAGGAAACGATTGGTGCCTTGAGCGAGACCAATACCGGCCTCTTGAACCGGCCTTCGGTCAGGTCCCAAGCCACCCTGTTATGGTCAATACGGAGACTACCAGTCCGGAGAAGATCGACATGATTGTCGAGGCTTTCCTCGCTCTGAACACCGCCGAGGGTGGTGCTGAGATTCTCGATGGTGTCCTCAACACACCTGGGATTTCTGAGGTGACTACCGAGGGCCACCTCGGTTCGTACAGCGAGGCGATTGGGGCTATCCCGGGAATCGCAGCCTATTTTGATGAGAAGTACGACGAGTGAGCATGGGTAAGGTGGGTATGATGACGGTCAACGATCCGAACCCCGTCCGCCTCCACCTTGCCGATGCCACCATCGGCTTCGATGCCGTATCACCTCTAATCGAGGGGGTTGACCTCACCATCCGAGCAGGCGAGATCGTAGGGTTGACCGGTAGGTCTGGAATCGGTAAAACCACTCTGCTACGTACTGCAGCGGGGCTTGTTCGTCCGTTGGGGGGCTCGGTTGAATGCTGCTGTACAGCAGATACCCGAGCCGACAAAGGTGCAATTGGTCTGATTCCACAGAGACTTGGCCTAGTCCAGCATCAGACTGTGGGATACAATGTATTGATGGGAGCGCTGGCGGGAGCCAGCTTCCTAGAGACCGCTTTTTCTCTCCCGAGCAAGCGAATGCGCGAGGAGACTCGCGCCGTAATCGAGGAGGTTGGACTCACAGAGAAGACCCTTGAATCTGTGAATCGACTTTCTGGTGGACAGCAGCGACGCGTCGCTATCGCACGCGCGATGCTGCAAGAACCGGATTTACTTCTCGCCGATGAGTGCCTCGGCGAACTTGATGCAGAGACTGCACGAGGTATCATCGACCTCTTCCGCCACATGGCTGAAGACCACAGAATGGCGATTCTCATCGTCGACCACAATCCTGTCCGAGCCAAGACATTCTGTGACCGCGTCTACCAATTGAGAGGCCGAAGTCTCATCCCCTTCGATGAGGATGAGGCTTCTTCGTCCACCCTCCCAATAATCGCGGAGGGCTCGGCGTGAGCGAAAGATTCTCCAAGACTCTGCGTCAAATCTCACAAAGACCAATTCTGAGAGCCGCAGTCATTCTAAGCATCGTCACGCTATTGATAACCAATCATTTGCAGATTACAATCTGGAAACTACTTGATGGCTGGAGCAATCTCAAGAAGCTCGGATCAGAGGCATTCCCTCCCGATTTCACGGTCCTCACCGAGCGCGCAGGATGGACACACCCACCTTGCACCTTTGAGTCAGATATCCTCTGCAGCCCAGCTGTCGTAGGTATGACTCAGACTCTAGAAATCGCATTTCTCGCGACAGTATTCGGCATGCTTCTTTCGCTTCCTCTCGCAGCGATGGCCGCTTCCAATCTCTCGCCTTATTGGCTCTCCCAATCGATGAGACAGGTCCTCGCTGCGATGCGTGTTTTGCCATCGCTAATCTGGGCCCTCATTTTCGTTATCATCGTTGGAATTGGACCCCTCGCCGGCGTCCTCGCCATGACAATGTACACCGTTGGTTACCTTGGGAAAATGCAGTACGAAGCGCTTGAGGGAGTCAGTAAGGAACCTCTCGAAGTAGCGCGCGCCATGGGTCTACCGCGCTGGCAGGTCGCGCGCTTCTTCGCCATCCCTGAAGCCAGCAATGCACTGATCAGCCAGATGCTGTTCATGTTCGAGTATAACGTCCGGCATGGTTCTGTAATCGGTTTGGTTGGAGCAGGTGGAATAGGATGGTACATGAATCACTATCTGACACCTTTCCAACTCTACGATAAGGTCCTTGCATTGATCGTCGTCATGTTTGTGGTCGTGGTGATTATCGATCAAATATCACTGATGGTCCGGCGCGGATTTATCGATGATACATCGAATCTTCCGCGCCCACGATGGCGAGATGTTCTACTCATGCGCGACCCTGTTCGACCGGCATCTTCTGAATCGTTAGATTGAGCGTCGTGTCGCCTTTTGAGGATGATTTTGAGATTAGATATTATCATCAGCAACGATGCGAATAGCAGCATCTTCGTAGTAAATGTGGATATTATGTGGCACTTTGACGGTTAGGGCGGAGAGAGCATCGTAGACTTCATTCTCATCCACCTTGAAGGCATCAGCCGCGCGTTTGGTCGACCACGGCACCTCCTCAAAATCGGATGCCGCCAACCATTTCAGGAGGCGAATTTCGAACTCGTTCAGGTCAGCCGCCGCCATCTTGCTCGTCCCCATGTGCCGGCGTCAGGCCATCAAACATTCCGCGAAGTCAGGCAGGAAAGAGCTCAATTTCTAGAGTAGTGCGAGGCAATCAGGATTCGTAAGACTCGACCATGCGACGGATAGCCTCGCCGACCTCGACTTCGCCAGCAAGTAAGTCACCCAGCGCCTTCAGGAATGGAACCTGGATGTCGAGTCGCCGTGCGCGATTGAGGAACATCCGATTAGCTCGAACTCCCTCAGCAACCATGTGCATCTCACCGAGAGACTCTTCCAGCGACATGCCAGAACCGAGTTTCTCACCTAGAGTTCGATTACGCGAGCGTGGACTCGTAGCAGTCACGTAGAGATCGCCAATACCGGCTGGACCGAAGGCGGTGGAAGCCTCAGCGCCCATCGCCTCGAGGAGTTTGATTCCCTCCGAGAAACCAGCAAGAACCAACGCGGCCTTGAGATTGTCACCGCCAATGCCTCCACGAAGTCCATCGACAAGACCGCAAGCAAGAGCGACCGTATTCTTGTAGGCGCCCCACAACTCCGCTCCATCGATATCATCGGTTGCCGTCAGCACTAGGCTCTCAGTCGACAACCTCTCAGAAATTCGATTAGCAACAGACCTGTCATGACA
>DUJH01000051.1:15630-16210 GCA_013329905.1 Candidatus Thalassarchaeaceae archaeon
TTCCCGGCCGCCGTCAGTCGAGCCTCAATCTCTTGCGAAATCATTCCCGATTCACTCTCGGCTGTCGGCGCCAATCCTTTGGCAAGATCAAGCAGCACGTGCGAGGGGCGAAGCAAAGGGATTAGGTCGTTGACCACGGAGAGGATAACACCACTTGGAAGAGCCAGAACAAGGATTTCACAGGTGTCGGTGATGTCTGACATTTCCATTGTCACATCGAGCCTAGGAATTTCACTCTCAGGCAGGTATTTTTCGTTGATATTCGTCGTCATTAACGACTCATAGACTTCCTGCTCGATAGTCCAACCTGTCACGTTGTGGCCATCCTCACACCAAACCTTGGCTAGCGCAGTGCCCCAATTACCCAAACCAAGAACGCCAATGCGAGACATGTGCACCCCGAATTCCTCTCGCCGGATGCTCCTGTTAAGACCCTATGGGGACAGAACTGGCTTCCGCTGGATTCTTGATGTGCGCGCAGCGCCCGAGATTCAAGCAGGGGTACCCGAGCGGTCAAAGGGGCTGGGTTTAGGTCCCAGTGTGTAGTGCTTCGTAGGTTCGAATCCTACCTCCTGCACCA
>DUJH01000029.1:0-143 GCA_013329905.1 Candidatus Thalassarchaeaceae archaeon
CACAACACCACACCTCGTCATGGTGGAAGAGCGAATTAGAGTCGATGGTCGGCCGATAGACTCGGCCGACTTCAACAGACATGTCGAGGCGATTCAGGCGGTGGCGAGTGAAGGAGATCTTCTCGAACCGACATTCTACGAGG
>DUJH01000029.1:565-2166 GCA_013329905.1 Candidatus Thalassarchaeaceae archaeon
ATTGCGGGCGATGATTTCTACATACATCAGAAGGACCCATACGAATCGCCTTGGGAAACTTGGCGAGAATTATCCATCATGGTTTCCTTATTGATGAATTGGGGCTCTAACCAAGCTGAGTGCAGATGGCCGGGGCGTTCACCAGGATGGAAACCAACCAATATGCAATATGATGTAAAATTCAGTGCGGCCCACAATGACGAGGGTTTTGACGCGGAATTATCTCGAATCGAAGAACCATGCGTCTTCCTCATCGGGATGTCGCAAAAGGACGATATCCTGCAAGCGACGTCATCCTTAGCTTCGGAATTATACCATTCTCCAACTTTCCGTCACATCGTCGTGAGTAAGCCGACGTCGGGTCGTTTACCCGCCATCGAACCTGCTGAGCTTGCCGATACAATTTGCTCAAACAGGCTCGACCCCCCTCTGCTAATCGACAACCCAATTCAGGCCTTTGAGTGGGCACAAATAATGGCCCGACAAGCCGGGGTACAGTTGGTCGTGATGGGTAGCATTTACCTCATCGGAGATATCCTCAAGCATTGGTGTGAGAACAATGAACTCGACCTTCGTGACGAGTTGAGCGTTCATTGAGAGTCAAAAGGGATGACCCACTTCGGGTGCTGCGCATGACCTCCAAGAACGACGACAAGGTGGAAGTGATAGTCACCGTCGAGTCGAAAGACACGAGCTCCAAAGTCATCCTAATCATGCTCATTTTGGTCCTTTCCGGGTTGATGATTGCTGTGATGATGAAAGGCGGTCCTGAGGCGCTCTTGTCCGATGTCGCACGTGGGGCGGGCAACTGTGGCGACGGAGTCGACAATGACAAAGGTGGTCAGGCCGATCGAGACGATCCTGATTGTTACCAGAATCCAGAGGTCTGGGAGGGCTATGACCCGAACCGCTCTGAGGCGAATCGAGATAACGACCCACCGGGTGGTCGACCCTGAGGTGAAACCATGAGTGCAAAATGGGATACGCGATTTCTTGGTCTCGCCAAGCATATTTCTGATTGGTCAAAGGATCCCTCGACTAAGGTCGGATGCGTCGTGGTCGGCGAGGACCGCGAGGTGCGCTCTACAGGATTCAACGGATTCCCGCGTGGAATCGAGGATACGGCGGAGCGGCTGAACAATCGTGAGATGAAATATCCGATGATCTGCCACGCTGAAGAGAATGCCATCATGCACGCGGCGCGGATTGGTATCTCGCTGAAGGGCTGCACTGCGTACGTCACTTGGCCACCTTGCTCGCGTTGCGCGCGTTCACTGATACAAGCCGGAGTTCTCGAAGTCGTTTATCCGGCTGATTCAGAAATTCCCGAGCGCTGGCAGGAAGATTTTGAGATCGCCACAAGCATGTTCAATGAATCAGGAATATCCTATCGCTCAGCCTGATTACTCAGATAAGAGACCCCAGAGTTCCTCAAGATCAGAGTGTAACTCCTCTAAACTTCCATCATTCACCAAAATTAGGTCCGCCAGTGCTGCGGTTGCGTTCAGAGCCTGTCCTGATTCATCCTTTGCAACCGCCTCTACCTCTTCATTAGCGAAGAAGGTCTCTTTGTCAGAAATATCACCAGTTCTTGCACGGGA
>DUJH01000029.1:2397-17240 GCA_013329905.1 Candidatus Thalassarchaeaceae archaeon
TGTCGTAGGGCTTTGACTTCACCTGGTGTACGAATTGAATCGATGACAGCATTCTCTCCGTTTATTCTCTCGAGTAACATTTCGGCGAGGATACCAGTTCCACCGACTCGGCGTAATTCATTACCACCCTCGATTAAGTTCTCTCGAGACTCTTCGATTCCTTTCTCTTTGAGATGAGCACGAATAGAATCAGAGCAGGATTCGCTTCCCAATCCCTTGGAAACAAGCCAAGCCACAACTGTAGATTTACCCGAGGCATAGCGGCCGGTCAGTCCTATCAGCACACCCCTCCGATAGGTTGGCGTTCCATATCGGTTTCTAACTCCAATAGCGGCGTGTTCTGGCATATTGCAGCTCGGCGTTGTGGATGGCTCGAAGCAGTTTGACTCGGTTACCTCGGGTATGACCTCGCAAGAGCCTAGTTGCTGTTTCCTCACCCACACCTCTGCCCATCAGAGCCAGCACAGCATCGTGGCCATGGGTTCGGATGAGTTCTGCATTCTTTTTCATGCGTGCGCGCTCTTTTGGGTCTTCACTGTTAATCCAGCCAGCGAGCATAGATTCCATGCGTTCTGGCGCGCAAGCTCGCATCGTGCCGCTGCACTTTGGGCACGGCTCGATGCGGTCCTCCATTCTCCCGACGCGCTTGCGCGTCTTATCTTGACAATTGAGACAGATCAGTACTGCTCGCTCTGCTACAAGTCGTGTTTCCAAGCGCTCGCGAAGTTGTGCGTCTGACCAGGCAGGGAGAAGCAGGTCGCGCTCGGACTTTGGTGAGAGGCCGAGCGGCCCGCTGGCAGTGTGGATGACTTCGACCTTGCCTGATTGAATTTCCCGGATGAGATCCATCGTGCCTTCGATGTCCATCCGCTCATGGAAGAGTTTTGACAGCGCTTCCTCGACGACCGGCGTTCCTCGGTAGCGCTGCATCAGACCCTGCAGATTTACGCGCCGAGGGTCGACTGCCTTCTCCAGAACACCCATTTTTCGGGCGACTTGGACGATACGCCAGCGCAAGGCACGACCGTTTGGGATGGTCATGCGTAGAATGGCTTCGAGGGCTTCTGGAGAGGTCTCCGTGAGCCATTCGATGACGTGGCCAACTGTGGTTCCCGGAACTTGGAAGGCGATGCGATAAGGGTCGATCAGTGTCGTTCCCATCTTGCCTTCACGCATCGATCCCATGGCTTGTATGAAATGCGCAAGGGTCTCGTTGATTCTACTTCCTCGGCAGGTATTCAACACGATTGCTTTCTCTCGCATCTCGACGGTCAGTGTGGTGTCGGTCGGTAGGTATTCTGTAGCGTCGAGATGCTGAGCGACTGCGTTGAGCAGGTCTGCTCGTGCTTCGTTTGAAAGAGGGTATTCATCGTAGTCGAGGTCTTTGGATTCAGCCTCCAAAGCACCGATTGCAACCGCAGCACTGCGCCGTAATCGCCCGACTTCCAGAGCCACCTCGATCGGCACAGGTGGCAGTTCTCCAGACCACACCGGTGCCTCTCCAGTATCCTTGACCGGAGCTACGAGCAACTCATTCTGCTCTGGGTCTGCGTCGACTATCATCCAGGTTCGGCCGGCCATGACGAATCTTCGCGGCCGACCGGCGTCGTCTTGCCCGGTGTTTGAGAGTGAGAGGACGAAGGCCTCGTCGACTGAGCCGAGAGAGCGGCGGGTGACTGCGTCCCTGACTCGGTAGGATATTTCGTCGGGAATCATCGATATGTGGTCAGTACGGTTTCGACCGAGTTTACCCGCGGGTGAGAACCAACCCTCGGTGAGGGTTTCTGGAAGGTGCGGTACCATGGCTCGACGCCATCTTGATTTATCTCCGTCTGAGTGTTTCTCGTCCCATGGCGGGCGTTTTTCAGGAACTAGATCGGCTGGTCTCGCGCCTATATTTGCCTTCTTTGCTAGGCCTTCCCAGAGTTTGGCATGCCAAAGTGTGACCTCGGATTGGTGAGGTTTGTCGATTAGTCTGATCAACCAACGATCATCGAGAATTCGTAACACTGCGAGGGTATCTTCTTCCTTCCAATTTGGAAAAATGGTCGACCGATTGAGCAATTCTGTTGCTTGGGATAGTGGTACGACACTTCTTTCGGCAGCCATCTGAAGGAATTGATTGGCGGCGACGATGGCTGGCTCATATCGCCACTCGACTCCCTCGAGTTCTCCGGCCATCGCTCGTCGGGCGATTACTGCGCACTCAGCGATGTCGTCGATTTCCCAGGCAAGGACATCACCGCGTCCGGTTCCGCCGAGGTGATGCTCGGCGCGGCCGACGCGCTGCAGCATTCTATCGACTGCGCGTGGACTGTTCAATTGGTGGACACGCCGAATGGTGCCAATATCGATGCCAAGCTCGAGGCTTGAGGTGCAGATTAGACCGTGTAGCCCCCCGGCGCGTAGAGCCTCTTCCATTTCTCGGCGAGTTTCGGCAGCTAGGCTACCGTGATGGACTCCAACCTCGATTTCTGGCACGATGGCAGAAAGGCGCTGTGCCACGGTTTCAGCAGCCGAGCGTGAATTGACGAAAACCAGCGATGGCGGGTCTTCGATTAGGGTGTGAGCGAGGTGTCTGAAGGCGGCAATCGACTTCGGCGAAATACTCCATTCGCCCGCCAATAACTCGTCCTCAGGTGTTGGTGTCTCGCGATGTACGGTCACTTTCGTGGTTCGGGGCGCTGGGCCAAAGATTGGCTCTGCATCGGCCGACATCCATCGCGCGACCTCGGCAGGGTTGCCGACGGTCGCTGACAATCCGATTCGTTGGAATCTCCCTCGGGCGTTTTCCAGAGCGGAAATTCTCTCAAGTCCGATTAGCAATTGTGCTCCACGCTCGCTGGCCGCCATGTCGTGAACCTCATCGAGAACCACCGCCTTTACACCGGCCAAGTGCTGACGCAATCGACTCCCGAGTAGCATAATTTGCGCAGTTTCGGGAGTCGTTACCAATAGATTAGGTGGTTTCTTTGACTGCTTGGTTCGCTCTTTCTGGCTTGTATCACCATGGCGCAGTCCCACACTTAGCCCCAATGGCTCGAGCAACTGCGCCAACCTACGATCAATATCGCGATTCAATGCACGTAACGGAGTGATGTAGAGAATCGACAATCCATCCCATTCCTCCACAAGCGCCCTCGAGACGAGTGGTAAAACCGCTGCCTCGGTTTTTCCACTGCCCGTTGGTGCGACTAGAATTCTGTCTTTTCCAGCAACCAAATCAGCTGTCGCAGCTTCCTGAATAGGAGTCAAATTCCACCCACGCTCATCGACCAATTCCCGCACGCGTGGGTGCAGTAAATCGAGGGCTCCGGAATCGTCCCCTGCGGTGGACATCGACCATGTCGCCAAGTCCACCCAACATGAACCAATGGGTCGGTCATCAAGAGCCCCAACATTCGAGTGTCCGGGTAAGCAATTTCTCGTAATCATTCACTTATTCGGACATGAATCCATTGAACATCACGCGATAAGGGACATATCTCAGGAGCGTGACCCGAGCCCCGATGGCAGGCCCACTCAAGCGACTAAATTCCGCTCTTGGGCGTTGGTGGGCAGGTCACAAAGACAACCATTTCCGTATCGTTTCATGGGTGACCATACTCTCGATGGCTGCGACCATCTGGGGTATTCTATTCCTTTTCATTCTCGATGGTACAACCGATCCTACGAAGGCTGACTGGGTCCCCTGGAGTTGGGCAGGATTGTTTTTCGGCGGTTTGATTGCATTTTGGATAGTTCCAGAATTCTTCGTTTACCTAGGTCAAAAGGCGAATCTTGATGAAATTCTGCTGATGGATAATCGGCCCGAGGTTCTGCGCCGACGCAAGGAGGCGGAAAACGCAGCTGATATGCTCGGGCCCGGATATCAGGCAGAACTCGTGCGCTTTTACAATGAGATGGGCATCAAGGTCAGCGCCCGCTTCAGGCATATCCGACCGGCGGGCGGTTCGACAGAGGAAGTCCAGTCCAAGGCTGGAGATGGTGACTTCGCTGAGCCGTGGGACGGGATTAATGTCGACTCGGATGTAAATGGAGTTCAGTCGTATCTCTCGGCTTGGTGGAATACCAATGATTCCCGTCTCTCTCGGAAATTACCCGGTGCCAAGTCGCTTCGCCAGGCCGAATCCAATCGTGCCGTGCTTGGACTCAGCGGATTTAGTGCTGCAATGTTACTCTACAATATGGTCGCTGGCTTAGCCACACAGGGCGATGGCGCCCGCGAATATACAGTCGATCTCACACTGTGGCTCGCTCGCGATGATTCGAGTCACGCCCTTGCGCCCCACTTTGATGGCGTTGGAATCCTTCTCGCAACCACTTCCCTCATTTTGCTATACCTCACTACGCCAGCCGGCGTCAATATTTCGTCAAGGAGTCGCCGCAGCAAATCAGCGAAGGATTCCTCGGTATCCGAGGAGGAATGAGGTTGGACCTTCACGTTCTGAAACGTGAGGCGAGCCTCGCAATCGGACTCGTCATCCTTCTGCTTGGCTCGATGACCATTGCAACTGGCTCCTACCCACCAATGGTCGTCGTCGAATCAGGTTCGATGATGCATGACAATGAACATGGTTCGGTCGGAGCAATCGATCCAGGCGATCTCGTTCTCGTCATGAGCCCCGACCGTCACGATATCATCACCTTTGCAGAGGCCACTGAACTGGGTGGTGAGCACGAGGGTTACGAAACTCACGGGATGCCAGGAGACGTCATCATCTTCCGCAAGAATGGAGGCTCTGACACTCCAGTCATTCACCGTGCTTTGCTACAAGCGATTGCTAATCCAAATGGTGGTTGGGATGTACCTGGGACCGATGTCGTTGGTGCGGAATCAGGCTTTGTGGAACTCGAATACGATTGCTTTCATGGAAATTCAAAGCTGAAAATTGACTTGTCGATTATCACCCACGAGGGATATATCACAACTGGCGATAATCGATGGAGCAATGGCTGTCAATACGATCAACAATCACTCACTGACGAGAATGGTGAATTGGTAACTGCAATCAAGGATGAGTGGATAATGGGGGTCGCCTCGCTCGAGATTCCGTGGGTCGGCGCAGTCAAACTCTACGCCAGCGGTACCGCGGGGCAAGTTACCGGTAATACCTGGGGTAATCTCGCGGTTCTAGTTGCCATCATCATATCTGCACCGGTCATAATTGAGATGATTACAGACCGATTGACTCCGAAGGATGAGGGCGAAGATTCGAATGATGTCGAGGCTGCCGAGGCTGCCTCTGAAGAAGAATGAATTCGCTATTGGTTCGCTCTTCTCAAGCAACGAGTCGCGGTAGAATAATCGGAATCGCGATGATGAAGAGAACGAATAGACTGCTCATCGAACTCAATCGATTCGCGGCTCCCTCTATGCGAATCGGGTCAGCGCCTCGCATTACGAATCGCATAGTCGAGTGCGCTGCATCTCGGAACATGTGGCCACCATCGAAGGGTATCATCGGAATTAGATTGGCGAATCCGAGAATGAAGTTTATCCAGGCTAACCAGAACAGGAAATCGAAGGTGGCAAGCATACCGTCTGTACCTAGGGTGGAGGCAATCGGGCCGTCTCCAGCGGTCAGCATGGCTCGTTGTTCGAGTGGCATCGTGTGTCCATCGAGAGCAATAGGAGTGCCCAGCAAAAACAATGGTGTAATCAATAGGCCGAGACCCTTCTGAGCAGGGGTAAATTGGTCATCAAAGACGAATGACCAGCCATCTACAGCTGCGGTATTTGAGAGAAGACCACTGACTCCAACGAATGCATCACCTTGCTCGATTCCAATCTCAGCCAATTGCTCTTCCAACTCAGATTGAACACAGTTTGAGTCCTTCTCGCATTGTTCTATGTGGTATTGCCAGCGGTCCGTGAAAGTAATCTCGATAATCCGAGTCTCCATTTCGCCGTGAGCGGCAGATGAGACTACGGTAAATTCTGCTGTTTCTCCAGATGAATAAACACCCATCGCATCGGTGAATTCAGTGTAATCGCTAATCCTCTCTTCATCGATGTGAGTGATTGTCTCATAGGGCATCAATCCAGCATCTTCCGCCCCTGTGTCCTCGATAATCGCCGAGGCATGGACTCCGGGCGTCTTTGCAGCAAATCCCGTGGCAGTCGCCGATAGCAAAATCAGAACCACGAAAGTAGCGATTAGATTGATCGAAGGCCCCGCCGCATAGAGCCGCAACCTTTCGCGGCGAGGAGCTCGCATCATCTCCTCATATTCAGGCTCAGCAAAAGCGCCCATCGGCAACGGACCAACTAGGAGGAGTCCGAAGGAACGTACCTGCATTCCGTGTGCGCGAGCCTGCAAACCATGACTATACTCGTGAATCACCAGAGCGATTACCAGCGCAATCACCGGCCACCAAAATGGCACAAAACTCGTCACCCCTGGAATCAAAAGAAGGTCGGAAGCCGGTAACACATTCTGTTCTGAGGGGGCTGCCGCAGTCGTCAAAGCAGCAGTGACAATCAATAGAATCACACCCAGCATGACGATGAAACACATCCAGATTGAGAACTCGCCATAAGCCCTCCAAAAGCGGCGAGGGCGAGCCATTTTTTCCAACGCAACCTTGCCTCGACCCGTCCGAACCATCAGGATCATTCCAAGGACCCGCGTCGCGTTCCATCGATCCAAAGTTCCATTCTGCTCTAGATACAAGAGGCCAAAGTACCACGCTGCGATGATTCCGACGACCCAGATAGGAGCAAAACCTCTCATCGCAATCCAAGCGAGGATGGCGAGGAAGAGGATTTGGTTCAGCCCCAGCCTTCGCTCCATGTCACACGGTCGTCGAGGGCTCCACTTGAACTCTCGTGGCGCGCTGCGCAACTGACTTGACCTACGGCGTATTGGGTGGGCCATGACTGCGACGGGCGATTTGGACGAGCGCAAGCGCGCTCGTGAGATCGATAGGTTACGTCGTGAGTCAGAAGCAATCTCTCGCCTGCTGCAACGAGCACACTTCGATGGAGTCAGAACCGATATCGAGGCAGTGAAGACTCAACTCGTCGAGGCGGAAGCAATACTCGAAACTTCTAGCAAAGACGGCGACTGAGTTTAGATTGAACGAGCGCCGTCAGAGCGACTGATGAGTGCGAGGAATCTGTGTAGAGGCATTCCATCGTGCCAATTGAGGTAAGGCGTTCCGTTGCGGGTAAGTGGAACGTTTGGTATGCTTCGTGCAAGGCTTCGTAACTTTCCAGTCAAACCTTCGACTGGGACTTTCATTATTGTCCAACTATCTCCTCTGACACCTTTCAGGCGGAATGCGTAGAGTGGCAGCAGGCCGCATCTTTCTCCAGTTGAGATGAGTGCGAGATACTGATCCTTGGTGCGGCCTGAGAGGTAGATTCGATCGGTCTTGGAGGATTTCACCTCGATTGGCATACACATGTCTCCACGCAGCGCGAGGATATCTCCAGTACCCTCTGAGCCGCTGCCGGGCGCGCGCACGACGAGGAATGGGCGTTGACACACTTGCATTGCTCGCGCGCGCTCGACCTCGGTGCACGAGCGCGTGATGGCAATCACACCCTTGCGCTCACCAGCCAAGACGGAGCGCAATTCGCGCTCGTAGACTCCACTCATGAGGCTAGCCCATTGTCAGGGTTCTTGACGACATCGCTTGGGCTAGGCTTGGAGTGCATCGTTTCGGGGATTCCAATGGAAATCAGCACGAAATGGTCGACGAGAAATTGTAGACCCAAGAGAAAATGCCGAGGATGTGATTTGTAGACAGTAATGATTGAAGGCGAGGCCCAACACTCGCGTATCGTGCCCGAGGTCGCGGTCCGCACTGATGATTTCCGCCTAGCATACAGGCTACTCGGCCGCTTGCGCGACTCTGGCATCAAACATGTGCAGATTGACTCCGAGCATCCGGTGCCGAACGGGGTCGTCTATTGGATAGGATCGCACGCTGAAGTTGGCAGATCTGAGGATAATCGAGGAGTCGGATGCGCGGTCGAAGAAATCGACTCAGTTATCGGCTCGATTGTCAATCGGATGCACGTTGGTGAGCAAGTACAGCGAATCTGCTTCGGCATCGACCCAGGTCCTCGGCCCGGCCTTGCTTGGCTTGCTGATGGAAAAGCGGCCGGCTCTATGCAGATGGAATCGGTCGACGAGACCGTCGACCGAATAATGGAGATTCTACGCGATCTTCGGCCGGCCGAATCTGTGGTTCGTATAGGCGATGGGGCGAGAACAATTTCTTCGCGCATCGCCAATGTCTGTCTTGCGCGAGGCCTCTCTATCCAATTCGTCGACGAGCGCTCGACTTCACGTGGTTCGCGACACGACCATGTTTCAGCCGCGCACGCCATCTGCTCTCTCGAAGGAGTCCCTGTCACCCAGCGCTTGCAGGTCATCCCAACTGAGGGTGAGGTGCGCGAAATTCAACGGCGCAGTCGGCGCATCTCAGAAGGTCGCTTGACTATTCCAGCCAGCCTTGCCCGAGCTGTTGCAGTCGGTCGGCAGACTCTCAGTGAAGCTGTCGAACTGCACATCGATTCCCTCGATCGTTAAGTCGAGAAGCAATCAGGGGTACTTTCCTCGTCGGAAAGCGCGAGTCCGGTCAATTCCAGGAAACCTATCCTCGGACTCGCGATAAACCGTCTTCATATTGTTGAGGAATTGATTGTCATCGGTAACGATGAGCACCATATCGGTTCCAGGGTCTTCACCCTCATCCATCCAAGCGAGAACGAGTTCCATTGTCCTCCTAGCACCCTCTCGGTGAGGGTAAGCAAAGATATCCATGCTCACCGGTGGCATCACAAGTGTCGTCCGTTCATCGACTGCCTCGATTTGCTCAAACATAGAAACATACGACTCCTTGAGTAGATCTCGCCTGAAATTATCCTGATTGGGGCGTCGACAATCTGGTCCCACCACATGGATCAAATTCTTGAATGGTAAATTGAATCCAGGAGTAGTAACGGCATTCCCGACTCCGCATGGCTGCAAATTATCCTTACGACGCTCAACAGCAATACCGTGGCAGAACTCTCGCAGTTCTGGCCCTGCCTTTTGGTGAATCTTCTCGTCCAGACCTTCCCTACCTGCCAATCGGTTGTTGGCGGTAGTCACCAGAACATCTCCTTCGACACGTAGGATGTTGCCAAATAGGACGCGAACCTCCCCATACTTGCATTCACGCACAATGACTGTCTCGGCCATACACTTGCGAGAGGGGGCCGCCCGCTATCACCCCTTCGTCGCTCAAATCTTGTTTCACCGTGCCATCAAAGGGTTCTTCGCCACTTAGCCCCCCCATGTCGATAAGATGTCTGTTGGATATGTGCTGATTAACGTCGAACCAGGTTCTGAATTCTCTGTGTTCGAGACGGCCTCAAACTTGCCGTTCGTGGTCGATTCGAATCTCTTGTTTGGCGACCACGATCTCATCCTGAAGATAGAGGCCGCTAACATGGGCGAAATCGCTCGATTAGTAGTCGATTCCATCCGTTCAATCGAGGGAGTTCTCAACACTAAGACCCTCGCTTGTGCCGAATTATGAGTGAAATTCCCCCTTTCAGAGGGCCTCGGAATTTCATAAAAGGTGCTTACAGCGGCGCAGTGAAGCGTTTATTCGCCTCAAACTTCATAATCTCCCCGAGTGGCCCGCTTTGTGGAGGTGGATAATTCAATGTCTGGCAAGAAATACTTCGTTTTGATGGAGGGCGGTAATGATACAGCCCAAGTTTTCGTGAGCAAGCAGCCCCGTGGCGCAGCTCTGAAGGCGGCTACACGTGGTCACACTGCAATTGAACTGCGCGAGCGCGGTACAAACAAAGTGCATGTATTCGTCGGCTCGACCGCAATGGTCGATAAGCCGAAGAACGGACCTGCTTGGCTCCCAGCCAAGATCAAGAAGGCCAACGTGAAGAAGACCGGCATCAAGCACCTCTGAATCTAATCAGGGTGCGCCGTCTTCGAACGTCTGCGCTGATCTACGTAACCCCACCCGCGATTCCTTCTGCGGATGCGTGGGTGGGGGATATTATCGACGTTTCAGTCCGTTTTGGCTCTGTGGGACTTCCCACTGAGTCACTTGAAGTGATTATTTTCCGCGAAGCCCGAGTTTCTTAGTAATAATCGTAAGCGGATCATAGTACTCGGTCACGACTCTTTCTTTGAGTGGAATAATCGCATTGTCCGTGATATTGATTCCAGCTGGACATACCTCGGTGCAGCACTTCGTGACATTACAGTAGCCAAGGCCGAAATCCTCCTTGATTTCGGGGATGCGGCTCTTGGTATCGAGGGGGTGCATCTCTAGTCCTGCTAGGCGTACGAAGAAGCGTGGTCCTGCGAATTCGTCGAATTTCTGGTGTTCGCGAAGAACGTGGCAGGTATTGACGCAAAGCATACACTCTATGCAAGCGCGGAATTCTTGGATTCTATCTGCCTCTTCTTGCTTGAACTCCCAATCGAACTCTTTGGGTCCGCTAACCGGGACCATTTTCTTGTTCATCTCAAAAGCCCACGACAAATCGGTCACGAGATCCTTGGTGATTGGGAAAGCCTGCATTGGCTTGACCGTGACCGGCTGACCATCAGGAGTCTCCTCCATGATATCCTCCATTCGAGTCATGCACATCAGTCGCGGCATACCGTT
Organism: Candidatus Thalassarchaeaceae archaeon; assembly: GCA_013329905.1. Lineage (GTDB taxonomy): Archaea > Thermoplasmatota > Poseidoniia > Poseidoniales > Thalassarchaeaceae > MGIIb-O1 > MGIIb-O1 sp8684u. The sequence goes on from DUJH01000029.1 coordinate 13,039, forward strand.
TACTTCAGCACTGCATGAGCCGCACTTGCCCGCTTTACAATTCCAGCGGCAGGCAAGGTCGGGCGCGTGCTCGGATTGAATACGGTGGATAACGTCGAGCACGACCATACCTTCATCCATCTCGACGGTGTAATCGACCATCTTACCCATGGCATCTCCATCGCCGTCACCGACGCCGCGGAAGACTCGGAAAGTGACATCTTCGCTCATTTTCAGCCCTCCTCGTGTAGGTCCTCAGCATCTAGAAGTGCTTTGAGTTCATCATCTATCGGTGGGTAGGTTCGGTGTTCGATGCTCATCGAGCCATCTGCTTCTTGCGCGATGACGCTGTTGATCTTGCCCCAGTGTTTGTGATCTGGAACTGGGAAGTCATCGCGTGTGTGTCCGCCGCGTGACTCTTCTCGCTGCAGTGCGGCTAGCGCGCACATGCGCGAGACATCCAGCATGGCGCTCAACTCGAGTGCTTGATGCCAACCGGGATTGTAGATTCTCGAACCTCCCGGGCTGGTCAAAGCCGCGCGAGCCTCGAGTTCTTCAAGGTCTGAAAGAGCCTCTTCCAGCAAACTTCCGTTTCGGATGATTCCGACCTTTTCTTGCATCATCTCGCGCAAATCCTCGACGACCTTAGCTGGATTTTCTCCTCCTTCTCGATCGAAAGGAGCCAACGTTTCGGCGATGACATCAGCGATTTCAGCCTCATCGATATCGACGAAGCCCTCAGACTCAGTCGCCCGCTTCGCCGCACTCTCTCCAGCAATCTTGCCAAAGACAAGCAAATCAGTCAGTGAGTTGCCACCCAAACGGTTGGCCCCGTGCAGACCAGTCGCAGCTTCACCGGCGGCATAGAGTCCCTGAATAGTCGATTCCTGAGACTCCGAGTCGACCTTGACCCCGCCCATGACATAGTGAGCGGTCGGCCCAACTTCCATCGGTGTCTTGGTGATATCAACCGCTGCCAATTCTTTGAATTGATGATACATTCCTGGCAACTTCTTCTTGACTTCCTCACCAGACCGCCACGAAATATCGAGGTAAACTCCACCGTGCTCACTTGCACGGCCAGCCTCGCGCTCGGAATTGATCGCCTTCGCAACCACGTCACGAGTTAGTAGCTCAGGCGGGCGTCTCTTCGTAGCCAACTTACCAGAGATAACTTCGTCAACCCACTCGAGGGCTTCTTTCTCGGTATCGGCGAATTCATCCTTGTACATCTCAGGGATGTAATTGAACATGAAACGCTCACCCTCTGAATTAGTTAGCATGCCGCCTTCTCCTCGAACACCCTCAGTAACGAGAATTCCCCTGACACTCGGCGGCCAAATCATGCCCGTTGGGTGGAATTGAACGAATTCCATATCGCCCATCTCAGCCCCTGCCCAGTAAGCGAGGGCATGACCCTCTCCGGTGTATTCCCAAGAGCCTGAGCAGACTGCCCAGCAACGGGTGATTCCACCGGTCGCGAGGACGATTGACTTGGCTTTGAAGAGGTGTAGAGAACCATCGTTGCGGTCGTAGGCGAAGCAGCCGACGACAGTGCCTTCTTTGGTGAATAGTCGTCGAACAGTGAATTCCATGAAGACATCCATTCCCATGTGGACTCCCTTCTCTTGCAGAGTTCGAATCAGCTCGAGGCCGGTCGCATCTCCAATGTGAGCGAGCCTCGGATAGGTGTGTCCGCCGAAGTTGCGTTGATTCGTCAGACCCTCGGGTGTCCTATCAAAAACCGCGCCCCAGGTCTCCAACTCACGAATTCTGTCAGGTGCCTGTTCCGCGTGAATCCTCGCCATTCGCCAATCACCTAGGTACTTCCCGCCCTTCATTGTGTCACGGAAGTGAACTTGCCAATTATCGCGAGGATCCTTGTTACCAAGAGCAGCAGCGGCCCCACCTTCGGCCATTACAGTGTGGGCCTTACCCAACATCGACTTGCAGACGAGCGCCACGCTCGCACCCTCTTGACTAGCAGAGATTGCGGCGCGAAGGCCGGCGCCTCCGGCGCCGATCACGACCACGTCGTGCTCGTGAGTGGTGTAGCTTTCATTGGTCAAATCGTAGCGCATTCACAATCCTCCCCAAAGTACGATGTCAGACCAGCCAAACAGCGGGTCGGTGCAGGCGTAGATGTAGAAATCAGTGAACATGACCCAGAAGAGAGAGTAGAGTGCCCATTCCTTGTGCTTCTCGTTGAGTTTGGTCGAGAACTTCCATAATCTGTACTTGACCCTCCCCATCGCTGTTCCACTCCAATCATTCGAAGATCCTCCGACGACGTGTCGGAATGCGTGGCAACCAAGGGTGTATCCTGTCAGCATGATTACATTCAGCAGTAGTACGAGTGTGCCGACGCTGACTCCGTAGGCGTGAGCGTCGCCCTGGTGGAAATTGAGTGAAAGCCAGACATCGAATGACAGGATTGGGAGGTAAGCCAGCGCTGCATACATGAAGTAGCGGTGCAGATTCTGGACTAGTAGCAAGCCAGTCTCGCCGGAGTACTCGTCCCATGGCTTGGAGACTGCGCAACCGGTTGGTTGCTGCATGAATGCGCGGTAGTACGCCTTGCGGTAGTAATAGCAGGTTCCGCGGAAGCCGGCGGGGAAGATGAGGATGAACATCGCTGGCGATATCCACTGTAAGTGGCGGGGCATCCAGGAATGCTCACCGGGGACGATGAGAGGGGAGAACAGCGGGCTCAGGACATGAGCGTGATTTTCTTCGATAGCCATTGTTCCACTACCGTGTCCAACGCCCGCTGAAAGGCCGAAATCGGAGAAGATCCAGAAGTCGGCCTCCATGAATCCGCGCCACGTTGCATAGACGATCATGATACCCAGATATGCGGACATTGCGGCAGGGCCTTTCCACCATTGGTCGACACGGTCGGTTGCTCCGAATCCCTTCTTCATAGGGAGTGGGAAGGTGATGCCCTTACTCATCCTTACACCTTACGTGCAAAGCGAGTTGCCTATCCTCCATAAGCAATTGCTTACGACCTGTTCAACCACCTGACCACAGGTCCCCTCAGGGGCCTAACTCTCGTTATCCGGAAGTAGGTTCAAGGCAGTTGGCTCCGCTCACTAATTGATTGTGATGAGTGTATTCGGCGGAGACATCGAGACGAGCATCTGCTCCAATTGTGGACATATGCCAGGAGCTTGGTTACCGGGACTCCCTTGCACCGTGTGTGGAGAGCCGTACTTGTGATTGTGAAATTGTTGTCCCAACCATAATCAACTGTATTTACTCCTCCAGTAGTATGGAAGGAGCCTCCATGTTCAAAATGCCAACAATTGATCTCTCAGCAAAATCTCTACTGATTCTATCTCAGTTGGGAGTTTTTGCTGTTTTTGCCTACTGGGCAGTAGAGGAGGGATCAGGTGACAATATCGACTACGTCTTTTTGACGATGATGGCGGGTGCTGGTTTGGCGCTCTTCCTCTCAGTCCCAAACGCGAGGATGGTAGTAACCTTGGGGATTCCAGCATTGATGGTCGTAATGGGCTTGGCTATGGGTGAGAATGAGATGATGTTCTGGGCTGTTTTCATGTTGCTAATGATTGGTCCAATTGCCTACATGCCAGCAATGGCAATCGGCGATCCGACATTGGGTCTAGATGATGAATCCAGGTTGCTAAGACTTGGCATTCTTTGGATTGTCTTCGCTCTGCTCATGATGTTCATGATGTCCGGTTTAGGAAGTTTGGCTATGGAGGGCGAACTCACAGAAGAAGAGTCGGAAGGGGAAGAATTTACCATCGTACTAGACTCTACCGAGCAGACAATTGCACAGGGTGGGCTGGCAGTGGGTGTAATCGGGGTTCTGGTGTTCCTACTGACTGCCGTAATGGGCAGGGAGCTGGGGCCGATGCGGCCCTGGCACGGTGGTGCAATGGCAGCGGTTGCTTTGTTAATCTCCCAATATCTCTGGATGACGGCAGAAGGAGCCCCTGGCGAACAAACTAGTGATTTATTCATGATTTTGTGTTTCATCGGCATTATTACACTAACTCCATGTATTGCATATGAGGGGTCATCCGACTCATCTGNNGCAGGGAGCTGGGGCCGATGCGGCCCTGGCACGGTGGTGCAATGGCAGCGGTTGCTTTGTTAATCTCCCAATATCTCTGGATGATAGGAGAAGGAGCCCCTGACTATCCAGCGAGTGATTTACTCATGATTATCTGTTTCGTTGGTATTCTTACGCT
>DUJH01000029.1:17451-18540 GCA_013329905.1 Candidatus Thalassarchaeaceae archaeon
CATCGGAGAGTGAATGAATATGAGTGACAATGCCCCTTACCAAATGCCACCGACCGACACATCTCGATTCTCATTGGTGATGTGGGCCCAATTCGGTTTTTTCCTCCTGATAGCATACGAAATGAACTCAAATATTGAAGGGACGATGGGTACAGAGGATTTTGTATTCCTCGGCGCCGTTCTCGTTACAGGATTGCTTCAACTGTTGAGGGTGAATAACCGCAGGATGATTGGTATGCTTCTGATGGTCTTAGGCACTGTGATATCTTGGGGTGTAATTGGTGGCGAGATGGAGATGGCCATATTTGGCCTCATATTTTTCATTCTGCCATTTTTCGGGATGGTTATTTTTGTTCCTGCTCTCGGATTTGATGAGCATGGAATGGAACTATCACGCGAGAGGAGAAAACTCATTCTCGTACTTGTGATGTCCTTATGCATGGTTTTCTTTACTGTGATGGAAAACATGGATTTAGCAACCACTGATGATGGAACCTACGAATACGAGGAGATGGACGGTGATGTCATCTACGACGTCTCTGACTTGAATGTCAATCTTGCGAAGGCATCTATTGCATTGGCAGGCACGGGAGTCCTCATATTCCTAGCAATCACATTGGGCGGCATGGATCTCGGCGGAATGAGACCATGGCATGCTATAGCCCTAGCTGCAACCTCAGCGTNNCTACCGACACTTTCTACGAGAAAGCGTGGGCTGCTACCTACCTCATCATCGCAATTATTTGTTTAGTTTCTGGCCAATTTATTGAGGGGAGATCTCAAGCAATTCTTGCAATGACGATTGGAGGAGGCAATATCCTCAATTTCATACTAGTGTTCCTTGCAGCTGGTGATTTGGGTTATGGCTTCACGGAAGATCCTGTTAACTGGGCGCCACCTATGATAATGGCGGCTGGTCTTCTCTTGTCTGGATATCTTCACTTAGATGACGAATAAGCAAGGAATTCAAGCAAGGCCGGCGTAGTCGGCATCGGCTTCTTCGAGCTCGATTTCTTCGACGTCCATCTGAGCTAATTGCAACTTTCCAGAGAGCTCGTCGTTAACTGCGTGCCAGTATGAATAAGCCTC
>DUJH01000029.1:18881-19840 GCA_013329905.1 Candidatus Thalassarchaeaceae archaeon
CCATACGGACTTGCGTTTGCGAGGTGAAGCGCGTGCTCGAAATCGCTTGCCTTGACGATTGTGACGACAGGCCCGAAAATCTCCTCTTGGAAGCAATCCATGTCCTCGGTGACATCGGCGTAGACGTGAGGCCACATGTATACGCCCTCACTAGCATCGCCTTGGAAGTTCTCAGGCTTGTTGTCGTTGGTAATGCGCCCTTTGCCCCAAAGTTTCGTGGCTCCGCTGGCTTCGCACATTTCGATTCCCTTGAGGAAATCTGTGGAGTATTTTTCCGACAGCATGGATCCATAGAGGACTCCATCATGACGCATTGAGTCTCCGACCGCTGTCGCCTTCACCTTGGTCATCAGACGCTCAACGAATTCGTCGTAGATGTCCTCGTGGATGATGAGATTACCAAGGCTCGTGCAGCGCTGGCCGGCTGTTCCGAAGCCGGCCCAATAGGCTCCCTCCACTGCGTTTTCGAGGTTTGCTGATGGCATTATGACGAGTGGGTTCTTGCCTCCGAGTTCGAGTGATGCGCTGACTAGATTACGCCCGCAAATCTCGCCGATCATCTTGCCGACAGCGGTGCTGCCGGTGAATGAGATCTTGTTGAGCATGCCGAGGTCGGCCGCGTCGACAAGGTGCTGACCTGCGCCGCTGCCCTTACCGTGGATGAGGTTGATGACGCCGTCTGGGAGTCCAGCCTCGTGCATTAGTCGGGTCAGAGCGAATGATAGGAGTGGAGCGTCTTGTGGTGACTTCCACACGCAGGTATTGCCGCACATGATTGCTGGAATCATCTTCCAGAATGGAACTGCTGATGGAAAATTGCAGGCGTTGATGATTCCGCATACGCCGAGTGGGCGGCGGTAGGTGAAGAGTTCCTTGTCGGGCAGTTCGGAGTTGACCGTCTGCCCGTAGAGGCGACGACCTTCGGATTGGAAGAATAAGCAGGTGTCAATCGCTTCCTG
>DUJH01000029.1:20018-22134 GCA_013329905.1 Candidatus Thalassarchaeaceae archaeon
GTGAACATCAGATTTCGTCGAGAGTGGAAATTCGCCGAGGCAGTCGTCAAGCCATGCTGGGTTGTGGCTGGTGAAGGTGGCGCCGTCACTGGCGAGAGTAAGTTCTCCGTTGATGATATTGTATCCGCGCACGGAGGGCGATCCGTTCGGGTTATTCGCTTCCATCTCTTCGAAACCGGTCTCGAGAACGTGGGTCATATTGCGCGCGAATCGCAAACCTCTGATGAACTCACCGCATAGAGAGTGAGAGTTGGTTGTTGCGAATATGTCGTTGTTTTGTCCGAGTCGTGCTTATGGGAGGTCGCATACGGCTATTCTGATAACCAGATTGGTCGATTCGACATGATGTGATTGGTGGGTTTAACAACCCCCGTTGCTGACAAGAGGTTGCAAGGAGGCCCGATATGGCAGACGAATCGGATAAGGAATTGAAGCTCAGGGTGGCGAAGGCCATCCCGAGCGATGTCGGTCACGGAAGAGCCCGAGTACCCTTCGACAATGAACTGAATCTCAAACCAGGAGATATCATTGAGATCGAAGGCGAGCGGTCCACCGCGGCAATCGTCTGGCGATGTCGTCCCGAGGACGCAAACCTTGGTGTAATTCGTATTGACGGAATTATCCGTAAGAACGCGAGTGTCTCCCTTGGCGATCGCGTCACAGTTCGTAAGGTCGAGGCGCAAGCCTGCACTCGCCTCGTGCTCAGCCCTGTGATGGCCAAGCAGCAAAAGGTTCGTTTTGGGCCAGGAATCGAGGGCTTCGCCCGACGCGGCCTCAACAAGAGGCCCGTCGTCTCTGGAGATCGAATTTTCATCCCGGGCATGACTCTCTTCGCAGAGGCTCTTCCATTCCAGATTGTGCAGACCAGCCCAAAGGGAATTGTCCAGGTCCTGCCCGATACTGAGATCATCATCAAGGAGGAAGCGGTTGACGAGGGCGAGGATGCCGAGGTCTCAAGCATCACCTACGAGGACATCGGAGGAATCGGCGAACAATTGCAAAAGGTTCGCGAGATGATTGAGCTTCCACTGAAGCATCCGGTCCTATTCCGCAGACTTGGTATCGACCCACCTCGTGGTGTCCTGCTCCACGGCCCTCCCGGTACTGGAAAGACACTCATCGCCAAGGCGGTAGCGTCTGAGACTCAGGCCCACTTCACCTCGATTAATGGGCCTGAGATTATCTCCAAGTATTATGGAGAGAGCGAGAAGCAATTGCGTGAAATTTTCGACGAAGCAACCGCGAACGCGCCTGCAATCATCTTCATCGATGAACTCGATTCTATCGCACCCAAGCGCGAGGATGTATCTGGTGAGGTCGAACGGCGCGTCGTAGCCCAATTACTGACTTTGCTCGATGGAATGCAGGGCCGCGAAAACGTCGTTGTCATCGGAGCGACAAATCGTCGCGATGCCATCGACCCAGCGCTGAGGCGTCCAGGTCGCTTCGACCGAGAGTTGGAAATCGGAGTTCCAGACAAGAATGGTCGCGAGGAAATCATCAATATCCATACTCGCGGCATGCCAATCAGCGATGATTTCGATATAGATTGGCTGCTCGACAATTCCTACGGATTCGTCGGCGCAGATATCTCCGCACTCGTGCGCGAGGCAGCGATGAAGGCTCTGCGCCGATATTTACCAGAAATCGATCTTGACGAGGAGCAAATTCCCGCTGAAGTCCTAGAAAAGATGGAGGTCAAGATGATCGATTTCCGCGAAGCCATCAAGGAGATTGAGCCAAGCGCTCTACGCGAGATCTATGTCGAGATTCCCGAGATTTCTTGGGAACAAGTTGGCGGTCTAAAAGAGGTCAAAGAGAGGCTCAAGGAAAGCATCGAATGGCCGCTTACCCGGCCTGAGATGTTCGATCATTTCGGAATTAAGCCTCCGCGCGGCATAGTGCTATTCGGGGCGCCGGGAACCGGTAAGACGCTGATTGCCAAGGCCATCGCTAACGAAGCCAAGGCAAATTTCATCTCAATTAAGGGCCCTGAGATGGTCTCAAAATGGGTCGGAGAATCCGAGCGCGCAGTGCGTGAGGTATTCAAGAAGGCCAAGCAATCGAGCCCGTCAATCATCTTCCTCGATGAATTTGAGAGCATCGCTGGAGTTCG
>DUJH01000029.1:22373-25352 GCA_013329905.1 Candidatus Thalassarchaeaceae archaeon
GTCGAATCGATGGAGGGTGTAATTGTCGTAGCAGCGACCAATCGTCCCGAAATGATCGATCCAGCCCTTCTTCGCAGCGGTCGCTTCGAGCGAGTCCTACACATTCCTCCTCCGGATGCGGACTCGCGCAAGGCGATTCTCAAGATCCACACCAAGGACATGCCTTTGGGCAAGTTCTCCATTGATGACCTTGCGCCAAAATTGGACAATTTCACTGGCGCAGATATTGAATCAGTTTGCCGAGAAGCCGCGCTCATCGCTATGCGCGCGGGTCGTAAGTCGGTCTCGAAGAAAGCCTTCGAGGAAGCTATCGCTCGTGTGCGCCCTACCATCACCGATGAGATGATGGAGTACTACGGCCGCATGGAAGGCATGCTCACCAGCGGCCTCGAGTCGGTTCGCCGCCGACACAACACGCTCACTGGCATCGAAGCGGTTTGAGGTGAAGAAATGCCGACAACATTCGGTCGGGAAATTCTCGGGCGCGATGTCGTCGATCAAGCCGCCGACAAACTCGGTGTTCTTGCCGATTTCAGAATTGATATGGCGACTGGCAGCATCACTGCGCTACTCGTCGCTTTGGAGGCAGATCTCGACCCAGCGATGCTGCCTTGGCCGACCATTGAGGGGCTCCTATCGGTGCCCATCGAGGAGGTCGCTGAGGTCGGAGTGAACATCCAACTCTCTCGCTGAGCCGATGCAAGCACCGTTCAGCGGTGAATAACGGTCTTAAGTCGAAGTTGAGGCTCGTGAGACGTTCCGTAGGAACGGTGGCTTGCAGCATGGTGGATTTCCGAGTTTGGATGAGGCGGCTCAGGTCGAGGCAATCTCGCCGTCTTGCAGTCACTACAGCCTTCTGGTTGATGCTCGGAATCCTGCTGTTTTCAATACTCCAGACATACATCATCAGCGGAGAGAAGCAGCAATCTGCTTACGGTGATGATTGGAACGATCTTAGTGGATTCCGCGAAGAAGTTTCCAATCTCGGAGTCGAGACAACGGCTCTTATTTCGAGTCCGCTATTGCTCGCGGAGATCGATAACCCCGAGCAATCAATTTTCGTTATCTCTGGAGTAGAACGCGATACCATATCGCTTCCGAAGTTCACTGGTGATGAAACCATAGTCGACTTCCGCGAAGCCGACGGTTACACGAGTTCAGAAATCAAGGCGATCGAGGATTTCGTCGATTCAGGAGGGACACTCATACTGATGGATGACTTCGGTTATTCCGCAGGTCTCGCAGATGAATACGGACTCAGTTACTCAGGTCATCACCTCTACGACGGCGAGGCCTGGGCCCGTGAACTCGACTTCAATTTCGTCTGGGTCAACGAGACTTCCGCTTACAATTTCACTTCGACATCCGGATCGGTTGCGATGGCGATGCATCCGTGCCTACGTGATTTAGACATGGACGGGATCATCGACCTTCTCGACGACGAGCCGTATAATCCGAACGTCGGTGGAGTCATTACTGCTCAAAATGTCGGCCTATGCGCCCATCGTTGGGATGAAGAATCGGGTGATTGGGATTTCTCTGAGAATTACAATTTGTTAACCAATTCACCCTCCGCGTTTGAGAAGGATGGCGCTTTCAATCCGGCTGAGAATCGCTATGCAATCAGCGCTAGCACTCTCGATTCATACCTCGATACGAATGATGACGGGAACCTCACCGTTGGTTTCGAAGCGGCCGGAATCGCTGGCGACGAACAAGGTCCGTTTGCCGTATATGTGCGATACTGCGTTGACAGAATGTGCCTCGACGCAACATCGGGACGAATTCACTTCCTCAGTGATGGTTCGCTACTCATCAACTCGCTTTACGTCGCTGGACCATCCAGCATTTACGAGGATTCAGTGCCAACTAACGATAACCGCAAGTGGGCGCTTGACATCATCGCCGAAGCCCTCCTCCTAGGAAATACAAGCACCAACGCCGGAGAAGAGGCGATCATCATCTTCGACGAATCCCGCCACCAGCAGGAGACTCCAATGGGGGACACATACAACCTGCTGTACTACGTTCTCGTCTACTTCACCAACGATTGGATGGCGATGCTCATTCTGTTCCTGACTCTATTCATCGTGCTTGAGGCAGTCCTCATCCGCAAGGACGATCCTGAGGACTGGCGCCACGTCTTCCGTATCATCTACTATGGATTTGGAGACGCGCGACGCTACGAATACTACCAGCGCCCGGGGAAGATTCGACAGGTGTTATTGAGCAGGGTGCGCAATCTCAACACGCTGTCGCGCGAGGAGTTCGATGCCTTACCAGCTATCGAACTCCAACGCATGGTCGAGGACCCCGTCCTCGTCCAATTCATCTTCGAGGATCGGCGTTACAAGCCCGATGAACTTGTTGGGATCATTAAGCGAATCAAGGCCTGGGGTCAGACCAACGAGGAGAGTGATGCCTGATGTGGACACGCAAGGCCGCGATCATGCTAACGAGTGGCATCTCTCTGATTCTCGTCGGAATGATGATTTCTCACTTCCAATTGATGATCATCGGTCTCACTTTCGTTGCCTTCTTGGTCATCAATGGCTGGGTCACAGGACACTCGGACCTCGAGGTCACACGCAACATTTCTGCTCAAAATGTGTACAAGGGTGACGACGTACTCATCGAGGTCAGTGTCACGAACAACTCGTATCGTCGAACGCAATTACTCGAGGTGTTCGACAATGTGCCGCATGAGATGAAAATGCGGCGCGGCATCAATCAGATGCGAATGAATCTCGGACCGGGTCAATCGGCAACCATGCGATACACGGTCCGTTGCCCGCTACGCGGGCATTACACGATTGGTCCCGTATCGGTCCGCCACCGAAACGCGTTCAATCTCTTCACCAACGAATCCCTCGTCAAGGACCGGACCGACATCACTGTCTTCCCTCAGGTCCGTGAGGTCGAGGAGGCTCTTCTTCGCTCGAATGTTCCTAAGATGTACACCGGTGCAACCACGCTCAA
>DUJH01000029.1:25600-32153 GCA_013329905.1 Candidatus Thalassarchaeaceae archaeon
TTCGCTCGTACCGGTGAGTTGATGGTCAACGAGAAGACTCGTGACGCTGTCACGGACGTCTTCATTATTCTCGATACGCGCGACATCGCGCGTATTGGAACCGTGCTGAAAAATCCGCTTGAAATGGGCACGGTTGCCGCGGCGTCGATTGCGAATTATTTCATCCGACGCCGAGACTCTGTGTCGATCGTTACATTCGGTGACCGGATGAATTACCTACCACCAGAAACTGGTGACAAGCAGTACTACAAGACTCTCAGTATGCTTGCTGGAGTCAAGGCGAAGGGCAACATGCCGCTGCAAGCGGTCACCAATGCGATGACCTCTCGTATCAGTCGAGGTTCACCGGTATTCCTTATCAGCAGCCTCGAGGGCGACGGAACCACACTACCAGCAATCCGTAACCTTGCAGGCAAAGGTCACGAGGTCATCGTCCTCTCTCCGAGTAGCATCGACCTTGAGCGTCTTGTCAGTCGTATTCCTCGTATGTCTTACGAGGTCCTCAAGCTCGAACGCCAGAATCGCCTCACAGCGATTTCTGGATACGGAGCCAAAGTCATCGATTGGATGCCTGACATCGAATTGTCGCAGGCGCTCCTACAGGTGAAGACAGTCTAGAATCAATAATCAGCGATAAGAAAAGGAGGTGAGAGAATGGCAATGGAAAGCGTACCACCGAGTCAAACACTCCACCTGCCGCGCCTGCGTCGACGGTGGCAAGTTCTCTTCCTACAGATTATCGCCACCGCCGCCCTCATGCTGCTACTATTCCGTATGACGGAGGTCTACGGGCCGTGTGACGAAGGTTTCCTCGAGGAGGGGAACGAGTGGTGTCCATCCTATGAGCACACGAGGGGTCTTCTGTGGGCCAGCGAGCAACCATCCTTCCAGTCCAATATTCTCGCAGGTTCGGATGGTCTCATCATTCCTCGATTCTTGATGGGGGTGGATTCGATAGGATTCGCCAGTCAAATGGTTCCGTTGGCGATGTGTTTCGTACTTGCTGGTGCATGGATCTTCTACCAGACTCGCAACGATAATTTCCGTACTTGGACTCGCCGAGGAGTCATTGGAATCGTCACACTGTGGGCCTTTGTTCCGTTCCTAATCGCTTGGTTGAACGGGATTTCTAGTTATGGATTCCATGTTCCGTTTGAGCATATTGGTTCACTTTTCCAACCAATGCAATTACTTGTTGAGATCTTCTTCCTCGGCGTAGTGTTTGCTCCAATCCTCGCCGGTCTCATCGGCATTTGGGGTCTCTCTCGTCGTGCTCTGACTTGGTCGGTTGGATTCTTCCTGATGGTGATTGGAATTCATGCCTTACTGACTTTCGAAGGTATCACCGATGCTGTCTCCGGCATTGGTTTGAGACCTTTACCAGCTCAAATCGGTGAGGCGACTCTCTACAGTGGACTAATCTCGCCGCTTGCCCTCGATCTTCTTGGAATCGCGATTCTACTGCTTCTATTCCATGAGGCTGGGAATGCTGTCATCGGGCATCTGGAATATGCTGTGATGCTGCCCGATGCGACGAAGTCAGATCCCGAATACGTCAGACAATTCACCAATGTGATCAACAGTCACGTGCTTCACACGATTGGAATCATTGGTGGTGTGGCTCTGACCACCGCGTTGGCCTTAGAATTCGATGGGCTCATGCTTGATATCGTCGCCCTGATGGAAGGTGGTCAATGGAGTGGTCAGGTGGCTGAGTCTCTCGAATTGCAATTGACCTATGGAAAGGTCATCTCGGCTGGATTGTTCCTCTTGGCTGTCGCAGGAATGCGCTATGTCGTACCTTGGCAGCGTGTCAGTGGATTGCTTGAAGCAGGTATTGCTAGCCTGCGCGGCTCGCGCACAGATTCCTGAGAGTGTCTTTTCAGGATGGATGATTCCGCTCTCAATCAGCGGGTTCCTTGTAATTTTTCGATGAATAGAATCAGTTGGTTAGCCACTGTGAGAACGAGTAGGCTCAGGCCGATGATGGTGGCTGGCTTGGCCCACCAGCCGATGTGAGTGTCGAGGGCACCGATGACCTCATCGCCAATCTGCCAAGCTCCCGCGATGCAGGCGATGAGGACAATCCGATCCTTCCAAGGAGAGGTGTGCTTGCCTGGTGTGGTGGAGCGGCCGGGTAGATTGCGGACCTCACTCATGGACCAAGTGCAGCGTTTTATGCCCATCAATGCACCGATTGGCGTAGATGGGCGATGCTTGCGCCCTTGCAGTTGGGTTCAAGCCGCAGAGGTCTGCCGAACGGACATGGCAGAAGGCATCAGTATCCAAGGCTGCAGCCGCTGCGGAAAGCCCGCAATCCTGCATCAGGAATACAGCGGGCAGCACTTCTGCGCCTACCATCTGGGCCAGTCGATACGCAAGCGCGTATCGAAGGATTTGCGCAATCAATTGGTACTCCCTAAGGACGCACGACACGAAGATGGCCGCCCTTTCACCATCCTCGCTTGTATCTCGGGCGGCAAGGATTCAGCAGTCCTTCTCGATATGCTCGTCGACATCATCGCTAAGCGGCGAGACGTGCATATCGTCGCAGGCTGCGTCGACGAAGGAATCGATGGTTATCGTGCACCCTCATTGGAGTGCGCACGAGAACTCGCAGAGTCGCTTGACATCGATTTCGTCACCTTATCCTACGAGGAAATGGGCTACGAGCGCATGGACGAGGTAGTCCGCAGGATGCCCGTTATAGCCGGAAAACACACCGAGGCCAAGGGATTGATGCCATGTTCGTATTGTGGAGTTTTCCGACGGCAAAGCCTCAACGCTCTCGCTGAGAAGGTCAACGCTGACGTGATGGCACTCGGTCACAACCTCGACGACATGGCGCAATCGATTTTGATGAATTTGCAGAAGGGCGAGATTGAGCGCAGTGTTCGTCTCGCACCACACACCGATACACCAATCGAAGGACTTGCCCCGCGCATCGTTCCTCTTCGATGGATTCCTGAGCAGGAAATTCATGCCTACGCATTCTCCAAGGGTATGCCAATCCACCATGGAGATTGTCCACATGCTCTGGGTGCGATGCGACAGCAGAGCCGGGCGATTGTGGCCGCGCTTGAGGCTCAAAGTCCCGGTGCGCGGCATGGACTATTACACGCGCTCGAGCATATTCGTGAATTGCATCGCGAGGCGCGTAGGGATTCGCAAAGTACAGTCACAAATTGCCAGGAGTGCGGGGAAATTACCAGTCGCCCAATTTGTCAATCTTGCACGATGAAGACCTGGCTCAGTGAATCTGGCATCAATTGAACTTGACATCCAGTTCCATATGATCGCTGACAGACTTGTGAACTGGGCAAGCCATCCCACGCTTGATGAGGAATTCTCGATCTTCCGAACTCAGGGCCGCGGGCATCGTTATCTCAACCTCAAGGCGAGCCACCCGTCGGGGCCCTCCGGCCATTATCTTCTCCACCGAGCCACTCATTCCAGCTACATCCAGTTCCCTCGAATCGGCAGCAATCGCAATGATAGTCATCATACAATTAAGCATCGAAGTCGCCAACAAATCAGTAGGGGAGAATGCCTCACCCTTGCCTTTGTTGTCGACCGGAGCATCGGTAACCAAAGTCTCGCCCGACGGCCCATGGGTCGCAGTGCATCGAAGTCCGCCATCATAGACGGCTTGGATACGAACCAGAGTAAATCTCCCCCTGTGCCTCTGTAATTTCAAAGAATGGAATCTGCCATTTCATCAATCGATTGTGTTCGCCCGCAGTAAGCGCAGCGAACATCGAGCGGATCTTCACCGAAAACTCGCAACTTGTGCGGCAGCGGCTCGCGCGTGTTCTGAGTGATACAATTCCAGAAAGAACAGCGCGCGATATTCACCAATTCCTCACCCAGTTCAATCTCACGCTTCTCGGCCACGCTGTAATTGCGGATGATTGCGACCGAAGCGTGAGGAGCAATCAGCGCGAGCCGGTCGAGTTCGACCTGAGTCAACTCGCGGTCCTCAATCTTCAGCACATCCTTGCGCCCCACCTTGCCGCTCGGGACATTCATCACGAGGCTGATTGGGTTCGAGCGGCCAACATCAACACGCAGCATCTGCATCACTTGCAGCGCCTTGCCAGCCGGAATGTGATCGACAACAGTGCCGTTGCAGATTGCGGTGACACGCCTCATTTCACTCATGACTTCACCTTCTTTGGAACTTTGACGCCGAGACTTCTGCAGAGCAGAGCCATGCGTGTCGGCACGCCGTTGAATGCCTGTTGGAAGTATCGCGCGTGCTTGGTCGAGTCGACGCTGGGATCAATTTCATCGACTCGCGGTAGCGGGTGCATGACGATCATTCCGCCTTTTGCACCCGACAAATCATCCGCAGTCATCTTGTAGATGCCAGCGACCTTTGTGTATTCATCTTCATCTGGAAAGCGCTCTTTCTGGATGCGAGTCATGTAGATTACATCCGCTTCCGGAATGGTGGAGGCCATGTCTTCACTTTCGGTCACGTCAGCACCATGCCTCTGCAAATCACCAACGATTTCAGCAGGCATCGTCAAGCTCTCGGGCGACACGAGCGTCAACTTAGCACCGAATCGTACTAGCGCGTGAGAGAGAGAGTGTGTCGTGCGCCCGTAGCGCAAATCACCGACCAAGACCACGTTCAATCCTTCGAGTGTGCCGTGGGCTTGTCGAATCGTAAACAAATCCAACATAGTCTGAGTCGGATGGTCGCCAGCGCCGTCACCAGCGTTCAGCACAGGAATTTCAACCGCGTCGGCGCTGTACTGAGCCGCACCCTGCTGCGGGTGTCGAATCACAGCGATGTCAGAATAGCCATCGACCATCTGCATTGTATCGTAGAGAGTCTCGCCCTTGGCAACACTTGAGCCGACCGAACTGAGATTCAGCACCTCGCCTCCAAGCCGCTTCATCGCCGATTCGAAAGACATCCGAGTACGGGTTGAATTCTCGAAGAATAAGTTCCCTAGGACCTTGCCCTGGAGGAGTGGAGCATAGACATCTCCTTTGGCAACGGGTAGCAATCTATCGGCCGCATCCAGTATCTCTACAATCTCATCGTTAGTCAGATCGTCCATGGTGATTAGGTCGCTCATGTCCAGCCCTCCGACGAATCCCCTCGCAGTCCTCTCATAGCCCTTACCCTTCCCTATCGGGACCGAAACCGCACTCCGTCGTCTTGAAGTCGGATACTTACACCCCGCGTGCGATGATCATCTCGCGAACGCCCGTGCGGGTGTCTTTTTGCGGCGGTGGTACCGACGTAGATTGGTTCGCCGAGTCAGAGCCGAATGGCGGCCGAGTGACCTCTTTAGCCCTCTCTCGACACATACACGTCACAGTCAACGCTCGCTTCGATGAGAGGGTCCGTGTGTCTTACTCAAAGATGGAGATTGTCGATGACTTCGAGGAACTGGAACACGAACTTGTGAGGGAGGCTATGAGGCTAACTGGAGTGACTTCAGGTGTTGAGATTACAACCATCGCCGACGTCCCGTCCCGAGGCACTGGCCTTGGCTCTTCTTCAACGGTTACAGTAGGTTTGCTGAATGCCTTGCACCGATTTGCTGGGAGGGAGGTTTCAGCGACTCAATTGGCCGATGAGGCTTGCCAAATTGAGATTGATGTACTTGGGCAGCCTATCGGCCGACAGGATCAGTACGCCGCTGCATTTGGCGGAATTAATTCGATTTCTTTTACCGGCGAAGGGGTTGATGTTGAGCCGCTTGATTTGGGTGATGATGTTGTCGAGCGGCTCGAGTCAGAATTTACTTTGGTTTTCACTGGGATGAGCCGGCGGGCGAGTTCGGTACTTTCCGAATCGCCCGAGGATGAGTCCGACAAATTGTCTCGTTTGCGCGCGATTCGCACACAAGCAGACGAGGCGCGCGCGCACCTCGAATGTGGAGATCTTTCAGGTCTTGGAGCGCTCCTAGAGACCGCCTGGCAGACCAAGCGCGGTATCACGGCGAGTGTCTCGAATGAGGAGTTGGATGCTCTTCACGACCGGCTCCTAAACCTCGGCGCCAGCGGAGCGAAACTCCTCGGCGCCGGAGGTGGCGGTTTCTTCCTCGTTCACGGCGACACAACTCTACGCGAACGCCTAACTGTCGAACTTGGAGCCGATCACAGAATAATTCCTCTAACCGTTGATTTCTTCGGCTCAAGAATCATCCATGATGGAAGTGAATGAATGAATAGAACAACCCTTGCAATTTTGCTGACGGCAGTCCTTCTGACACCGATGATACCAGTGGCAAATGCCGACTCACACGGAATTCCCTCGGACCTCGATGCTTACGATGGCTCGGCGACTCTGGAAATTCACGATATTCTTGATGTCAATTCGAATATCACGGCAACTTGGACGCTCAATATCTCAATCTCAGATTACCTTGGTACGGGTTATCTCGTTCACCCGGGAATTGGTATTCGCAAGCAAATCGACATGTATCTCGGAGACGGAGATGATTTCCTCAACCAGAGTGAAATCGACCTGTTCACTCCTTACTTAGAGAATCGCGCGTGGAATGACTCCGAGCGCGCGGGATGCTGCATG
>DUJH01000033.1 GCA_013329905.1 Candidatus Thalassarchaeaceae archaeon
GCCGACCCTATAGTGCGCAGTGGCCTCATCGTCAACGGAACAGATTACTCAGCCACCGAAACTGACATCCGCAACGCGCTCAATCTCTCAGGATGGTATCCAAGCGCCAGTACTTGGGACCCGACATCTGGAACGATGCCTATCTCTCCTATCGCACCTTGCACACAGGTCGGTTGGGGAGTCGTCAATGAGTCGAACGTCCAACCGATGGTCAAACATCTGAATGGCACTGAACAGATGCCAAATCGACCCTCCGACGTAGTTCAATGCATGGCGGCGAATCAAGCGATGCGAGAAGCCTACTGGTCCTTCAGAGCCTGATATTCTTACAAAAATAAACCAAATAGGCGAGATTCTTCGGTTTCTCTCGTCACTTCACAACGACACTTTAAGCCCGGTCAATTGAATACTGCCGCCACAATTTCGTGCCAATGCGTAAGGTGGTGCTGAGGTGGCGGCTCTCGACCATCGAAGCCTCGAAAGATCTTTCTCGCCTCCTCAAAATCTTCGATCGCATCGAAGTACTCGCCCATCTAGGAGTATCTCCAATCGGCATCGTGCAATTAGCTGAGGTCGAAGTCAAAGAAGGAAGAGACATTTACGAACTGAACGAACTCGACAGCTTCCAAGTGATGGAAATCCATGAGGAATCAGAAGATGGAATCCTCGCCAGTATCCTTTGCAGTCACAGTTTGGCGAAGTCAGCAATAGAACTCTCGAACCTGCATCTCCAGCCTCCATACGGCATCGATGCAAAGCGTGGCATGGAGATGCGAGTAACCGGTTTGACGGGAGCAATGCGACGATTCCTCGCACTCCTCAGAGTCATCTTGCCCCCAGACAAAGTCAGCGTCATTACGATGCGAGGAGAGATGGTCAATGGATGGAGCCAAGTGCTGACGAACAGGCAACAGGAGGTCTTGTCGTTTGCATCGGAACGAGGTTACTATGATGATGGAATGAAAGTCACGATCAAGGAGCTCGCAGAAGAGATGGGGATCTCTCGCTCGACTTTCGGCGGCCATCTACACGAAGCGGAACGGGCCATAATGCGAAAGGCAAGTTCCGACCTTGAATGAGTCCGTAGGACTCAGACCGAAGCGTAATAGGACAACCATGAGTGGATTCGATGCATGGTGCAGCACCGGCTTCCAATGCTTCCCTCTGCGAGGGAAGTTCCTTGGGCATCCTTGGTGAATGGTGTTGAGAAGCAGCTAAACATCGAGGGAAATGCGATTCTGCTCGATGTTCTTCGTAACCAGGCAGGGAGTTTGGGCACGAAGCGGGGCTGCGATATGGGGACTTGTGGATGCTGCTCGGTGCTGATTGATGGGCAGCCTCGACTCTCCTGTTTGACGCTTGCAGCGGAGGCAGATGGTTGTGAGATTACGACTGTTGAAGGGCTTGCTGATGGGCACCATCTTCATCCGATTCAAGAGATGTTTGCGGAGTGTGGGGGGTCGCAGTGCGGCTTCTGCACTCCGGGATTCTTGGTTGTTACATCGGCGCTATTGGAGGAGAATCCAAATCCTAGCGACGATGAAATCAAGTGTGCAATCGAAGGAAATCTTTGCCGCTGCACCGGTTACCAACAGATTGTAGATTCGGTACGAGCGGCATCCGAAATTTTGACTTCAGGCGAGAATATCGAGGATTCAACCTCGCCAAAGAGCGACCCTCATCCGGGATTCGCTGGAGAGTGATTCGATGGCTGGATCAGAGGATAATCCATCCGGCGATAAGAATGAGGATGAGATGGTCGGCTACCGGCAGCAGCCGGGAAAGTTGCCTTTCTCAAAACCCGGCTCTGGTGGCAAAAATCGATTCTCTCGGCCGACGGATGCGGCGATGATTCCCGAGTCTCAAGGTGGTCAAAAGAGCCAGCCTTGGGGGTCACATCGTCACGATGAATTGGTCAGTGGCCAGATAATCGGTAAGCCAACCGCACTGGTCGACAGTCGCTGGAAGGTGACTGGGCAGGCTCACTATGGAGACGATGTGCGCTTGGCCGGCGAGTTGATTGGACGCATCATTCGCTCGCCGCATCATTATGCTCGAGTGCTAAGTATCGATTGCTCAAAAGCACTCGAATTAACCGGCGTCGTAGCCATCGCTACTGGAGCCGATGCCGCCAATAAATTCGGAGTCCTACCTGTCACCAAAGATGAGCACGCCATGGCCGTTGAGAAAGTCCGCCATGCTGGTGACCTCGTCGCTTGCGTGGCAGCCGAAGACGAAGCGACGGCACGCGAAGCCGAGCGCTTGATCGAAGTCGAATACGAAATCCTCGATTCAATCCACGATATGCGCGACGGTCTCGATAATTCCGAAAATCCAATCCACGACCGCGGAAAGTATCACATCGGAGAGGCGAATGTTCAGAAGCGAGTTTTCCAGGAATTCGGCGATATCGATGGAATGGCTTCGAGTGCGGTCGCCAGTCACAAGCAAAATTGGTTGTTCGCAGGTGTAAATCACGCTGCGACTGAGCCTCATGCTGTGGTTGCTCACTGGGGCCCCTCGGGTCGATTGACGCTCTACACACCTCAACAAGTCCCTCACTATGTCCACAGAGCTCTGGCCGACGTACTCGAGATTCCTATGCATCAGATCAATGTGCACCGCACCTTTGTCGGTGGTGGGTTTGGAGGTAAGTCCGACCCGTTTCCGCATGAGATGTGTGCCGCTATTTTAGCGCGGAAATCTGGGCGTCCAGTGCGGATTTGCTTCGACCGCGAAGAAGTCTACTGGATCAATCGCGGTCGCCATCCCTCTCGCATCGAGATGAATCTGCACGCGGATTCGGATGGGAGAATCTGTGGAATTGAAACTGATGCTCTGATTGATGGTGGTGCGTTCGCCTCATTCGGTCACGTCACGACTTATTACAACGGGGTGCTGCACACCGCGCCATACGAAATTGGAGCGTTCCATTACACTGGAGCCCGCGTCTGGACGAATAAACCGGCAAGCGGTGCGATGCGAGGGCATGGAGCTGTGAATTCGCGCTGCGCGGTTGAGACGGGGTTGGACGACCTCTCCGAGCAACTCGCCGTCGATCCGATTACCCTGAGATTGGCCAACTTGTTACCACCACACTCGGCGACAATCACCGGCTTCCGCGTGACCAGTATCGGCATGCGCGAGTGTCTCGAGCGAGTGAAAGAAGCCAGTGGTTGGGACGAAAAATTCCGCAAGATGCCGCTGGGCAAAGGAATCGGCATTGGCTGTGGATTCTTCATCTCAGGCTCAGGCCTGCCGATTCATTGGGACCCAAACAAGTTCCCACATGCGACGGTGCACCTGAAAATCGACATGGATGGTGGTGTCACCGTCCACACAGGCGCTGCGGAAATCGGTCAAGGCTCCGACACCGTCGTCGCCCAATCCGTTGCCGAAGTTCTCGGGCTCCCTCTCGACATGATTCGAATCAAATCCCGAGACTCCGACACATCACCCGTCGACCTCGGATCTTACTCATCGCGCGTCACTTTCATGAATGCAAACGCGGCGATTTCTGCAGCCATGCAAATACGCAATAATCTGCTCGACGCCACCGTAGAAATCACCGGAGCCGACCGCGCGAAATTAGTCATCGGCGATAGGCGCATCTTCGCCAAAAACGACCCTGCAGTTGGAGTCTCATACCTTGAGGCGCTCCACAAAGCACAGGAAGACCGTGGAGCACTCATCTCATCGGGCGCGTACAGAACGCCTCCGATGGGCCGAACCCACAAGGGTGCTGCCGCCGGATTAGCTCCGGCTTACTCATTCTCAGCCTACGTTGCAGAGGTGTCCGTCGACGTAGAAACTGGGCAAACAAAGGTGGAGAAAGTCTGGGCTGCCCACGATTGTGGTAAGGCCCTCAACCCACTCGCAGTCAAAGGGCAAATCATCGGCTCATGCCACATGGGAATGGGGCAAGTTCTCAGCGAGGAAATGCGCTACGGCCGCAGTGGCCATTTGATGAATCCCGACCTGCTCGATTACAAGATTCCTAGCGTCCATGAGATGCCTGAAGTCGTACCGATTATTGTTGAGTCAAACGACCCAGAAGGGCCGTTTGGGGCAAAAGAGGCGGGCGAAGGTCCGCTTCTACCAATTCTGCCCGCTGTCTGTAATGCAGTGTATGATGCGGTGGGCGTGAGGACTGCTGAATTGCCGATCACGCCCGATCGCATGCACAGATTGATCGAAAGGAAATGCAAGGCCGATGGAGTCTCTGAGCCTCTCGACCTTGAAGCACCGCGGCTCGAGTACTCTGCTCTGCAGGATACTCTCGCCGCGCGCGCTGCCGAGCATGCTGAACGAGACATCTCTCGCAGGCTCGATGATGACCGCCAGCCCTACCACAATGGAGCGCTCTTCGGCCTCGACCCAACAATCCCCCCAGACGAGATAGACGAGCGCTGGGCAGTCAATCTAATTCCATCTGAGGAATATATCACGGCACCACGTTTGGCTGGAAGCGCTTGGAAGCATACTGAGCGCCGGCATCGAGGTGATGCCTGATGCGCACACCACCATTCGAGTTGTACACTCCCAAGAACCTCGAGGAGGCTCTCACCACAGCAGGAGAGTTGGCCGACGCTGGCCAAGACTTCGACTGGATCGCCGGCGGCACTGACCTGCTACCCAATTACAAGTGGCACATCAACGTCAAACCACACGTGATTTCTCTGGCCAAAGTCAGTGAACTCACCGAGCTCAATCCAAACCATATCGGAGCAATGGTCAGACTACATGACCTAGTCAAGTCAGAACACACACACCCAGTTCTCGCCAAAGCCGCCGACTCAATCGCCAGCGTACTCATCCGCCGCTCTGGAACCGTCGGTGGCAACATCTGCCTCGACACCCGATGCTATTGGTTCAACCAGACCGAGCAGTGGAGAGAATCGATTGACTGGTGCTACAAATGCGACTGTGGGACGGGGGCCGACTGCCGCGTCATACCAAACCAGAATACACTCTGCGTCGCCACCTACCAAGCCGACCTCGCACCAGTCCTGATGTGCCTAGGTGCAACCATTCACCTCGCTTCACCGGACGGCAAACGTTCGATGCCACTAAGCGAATTTTTCCAACTCGACGGGATAACCCGCAATGTGCTG
>DUJH01000056.1:0-3441 GCA_013329905.1 Candidatus Thalassarchaeaceae archaeon
TGCTGGAAATCGATGGGATTCCTCTGAAGCTGCTTTCGCTGCGGCTGGACTGAAGATTTCTGCGCCTGATATGGATGGAGTTCTGGCTGGAACAACCATGCGTGTTGTGACTACTAATGAAGAGAGGGTGGCTGCTATGTCGCTTGCGAATGCTGAGGCTGATATTTCTGTTGAACTGGCTGAAGAGGGAGTTATCATCAAGGCCGACACAGTTGGTGGATTGGAGGCCTTAGCTAAGGAATTAGGTGAACTGGATGTGCCTATTCGTCATGCTACTATTGGCAAGGTGAATCGCCGCGATGTGCGTAGTGCGGAGAATGCGGCGGACCCTCTGCACAGAATCATCATGGCTTTCTCAACCGATATTCTACCAGATGCTTTGGAGGAGATAGAAAACTCAGAGAACGGGGTGAAATATCTCGGCTCCGATATCATCTACCGCATCCTCGAGGAGCGTGAGGAATGGGTAGAAGATCGCACTCGCGAATTGGAAGAAGCCAGCCGCGAGAAGGTTGTTTATCCAGGACGAATTCTTCTATTGCCTGACCACACTTTCCGAATTTCAAAGCCTGCAGTTGTGGGTGTGCGTGTTCTCGCTGGACGAATCCACGTCGGACAGCGCTTGCTGAAGAATGGCGAGCGAATTGGGCAGATCAAGTCAATCCGTTCAGGTCAAGAATCTATGAAGGAAGCGAAACAAGGAGCTGAGGTTGCTGTGGCCATCGACGGTGTTACCGTCGGAAGGCAAATCGAAGAAGATGATGTCCTACTCGTTGACATCCCCGAATCTCACGCCAAGAAACTCCGAAAGATGGACCTCTCAGCCGCCGAGAAAGAAGTCCTCGAAGAACTCACTCTAATCCATAGAAAGGACAGTCATTTCTGGGGCCGCTGAGCAACGCACCCACTCTGCACCCGAATCCAACACAGTACCCCGATTACAGGGTGAAAAGTAAGGATTTGAAGTGATAGATAAGATGGAAATGAACTACCCCGATGAAGGTTTAGTATTCGATGCGCGAGCCGTTCAGAAGCGGCGAACGCTTTAGTATGAAAATGAGAGGCCCGAGTTGTATGACTATGGCCGCGAGTGACCCCAAGTCACGCGAACTCATCCAGACTGTGTCGCAGATATCCAACGGCCTCATGGGAGAGGTAGCGAAGGTCATCATCGGAAAGCAGGAGAATCTGCGCCGTGTGACGATTGGAATCCTCTCAAATGCAAACATGCTGATCGAAGATTTCCCCGGCCTCGCCAAGACGCTGATGGCCAATACATTCGCTTCCTCGCTCGGATGCAAATTCAAGCGTGTTCAGTTCACCCCTGACCTATTGCCCGCAGATATCATGGGGACATACATGTATGACCAGCAAGCGGGTGAATTCAAGCTCCGACCTGGCCCTCTATTCACCAACGTTCTTCTCGCTGACGAGATTAACCGTGCTCCACCAAAGACGCAGGCTGCTCTACTAGAGGCAATGGAAGAGAAGCAAGTTACAATTGAGGGTATTACCCACAAACTCCCAGCGCCTTTCATTACAATGGCAACTCAAAACCCAATCGAGCAAGAGGGAACTTACCCACTGCCTGAGGCGCAAATGGACCGATTCATGATGAAGATGTCAATGGGCTATCCAGACCGCCAAGAAGAGAAGTCCATTCTACAGCGAAGAAAACTTCGAGGAAAGGACGACTATGACATTGAGCAGATTACTTCTCCAAAGAAGGTAGTTGCAATGCAGAAGGCGCTAGAGACTGTTCACGTCGACACTGCTATTCTTTCCTACATCGTAGAATTAGTTCACCGCACTCGTGAAGATCACCGCGTAATTACCGGAGCATCGCCTCGTGCTAGCCAATCTCTGTTCAAGACCGCGCGCGCAAGCGCGGCAATCGATGGTCGCGACTACGTTATTCCAGACGACATCAAGGCCGTCGCGCTTCAGGTCGTCAGTCACAGAATCCTTCTCAAGCCTGAGTCGAAGATTCGCGGCGTTACTGGTCAGCACATTATGAGAAAGATTCTCTCAGAAGTCCCAGTTCCTGTAATCCAGTAATCGACAAATCGTCGCCTGTGATTATGAACTCCTGAGGCTTCGCTTCGTCAGATGGGCCTCATGGAGTTTCTTCGTCCGGCGAAGAACGTCCCAACAACTTGGTGGAGCGCAGAAGATGCTTGGACTGTCAAACCAAGATTTTCGACTCTCTTCATCCTAATCATCGGATTGATTGTATTCGGTGCAGGGGATGCAGTAATCATTGCTGCAGGAATAGGTAACACTCCTTGGACAGTATTAGCCGAAGGAATTGCAGTAAATCTAGACTGGACAATTGGAAAAGCAACTTTCTTGGTTAGCGTACTCGTGCTCTTATTTTGGATTCCACTAAAGGAAAAACCAGGTGTTGGAACCGTCCTTAACGCTATTCTAATTGCAGCAACAATAGAGGTATTACTCCCTGAATTACATACACCTGATAATTTGAGTATGCAACTCTTACAGGTTGTAATCGGAGTTATTCTAGTCGGCATTGGTAGCGGCTTGTATCTAACAGCAAATCTAGGTCCAGGTCCACGAGATGGAACAATGACTGGACTGAATAAAGTCACAGGAATTTCTATTGGTCGGGTTCGCGGAGGAGTTGAAATTAGTGTACTAGTGATTGGCTGGGCTATGGGAGGGACATTTTGGATTGGTACAATTATCTTCGCAATTCTGATTGGCCCGTGCGTTGCGATCTGTTTGAATATCGCCAGCAAGTTCGGGCCTAACGACTAGAATCAATCCGAATACTGGTCATCTTCGGATAGAGGCGGCCATTCATCCACCTCCGACAGCACGATACGCCGCCAGCGTTCGAGTTGGAAGTGGTGATCTCATCGGTCCAGTTGTGATAGCGGTCACAAATCACAAAGGTGGTTGTGGTAAGACTACAACTGCTGTGAATTTGGCTTCTGCACTCGCAGTCGGGAATGAAGAATTTGGCATTGCTGGACGGCGAGTGCTGTTGATTGATCTTGATCCAAAGGGAAATATCGCGACGACTTTTGGGATCGATAAGAAGAAACTCGGGTCGACGATGAATGATTTGTTCAAGGCTGGAATCGACGGCCCGAGCGTCCGTTTTGCTGATTGTTTGATCGGCCCCAAAGCATTGACTGAGTCGATGAAAGAGGCTAATCGGCGGCAGAATCCTGAGCGAAAACGTGGGCCGCCGAAAGGGTTGGCAGTGGAAAATCTCTGGTTACTACCAGCCGACCTCGACCTCGCGGGTATCGAGATTGATTTGGCCACCCGCATTGGTCGAGAGAATCGTTTGCGAAATGCGATGCAAGGCGCAATCGGTCATTTTGACGTGGTGATTATCGATACGCCGGCTTCTCTTGGATTGCTTACGGTGAATGCCCTAGCGGCCGCACAATGGGTGATGATTCCCGTGCA
>DUJH01000056.1:3722-4213 GCA_013329905.1 Candidatus Thalassarchaeaceae archaeon
CGGAGTCGCTTGTCCGAGACCGTCGCCGAGCAGGCTCGCAAGCACTTCGGCGACCGACTTTTCGAATCTGAGATTCCAAGGCTTGTCGCCATCGCTGAGGCTCCGCTCGATGGCGCACCAATTGTCATTGGGCAAAAGCCAAACAAGTCAAATCCAGGGAGTAAGGCTTACTGGGATTTAGCCCTAGAGGTTTCAAACAGAATAAGAATAATTCAGGCACAATGAGGAAACTTACTCAACTTCTTTTTGAAATTATTCTAAATACAACAGTTGCTGTGAAAATAATCATTGCAAAAATCAAGGCAATTGGAAGTAATGACAGGGAGTGTCTACTGGAATCGAGAGGATAGTAATCACCTTCATCAGACCAACCGTCTAAATCTGAATCGACGCAGCCTTTTCTGTCTTGAGTAGAGCTACCATAGATATCTGGGCAATCGTCAGACAAGTCTGTTCCAGTTTGGTCCCCGAATCCGTCTTTGTCTCTATCT
>DUJH01000056.1:4513-4669 GCA_013329905.1 Candidatus Thalassarchaeaceae archaeon
GGAAATAGATTGTCTCCAAAACCATCTAAGTCGCTATCTAACCATTGAGTGGGATCTTCTTGAAATGCGTCACCAGTATCTGACCACCCGTCGTTGTCTCTATCTTCACAACCATAACGATCTTGTGTGCTGGAACCTGCTACTATCGGACAATCA
>DUJH01000061.1:0-1200 GCA_013329905.1 Candidatus Thalassarchaeaceae archaeon
ATCCTTCTGGATCTACAATACGTTAGACGAGGCGCAGTCCTTCGTCAAGCATCTACGATATGTCTGCGAGCGGTTCGCGTAGAAGCCAGTCGAATCTCTCGTCAGATTGAATAGAACCATTCCTGAGGGTCGGCCATGGCGCAGAGGCGATGGCCGGAGCATCTCGACTCAGTTGTCGAAGAATTCGACGACTGCTTCGACTCAATGGAGCGATACGAGCTGCTCTTCGAATACGCCAAGAGACATCCCAGCCCTTTGCCACCGGAGGAGTGGAATGATGAGAATCAGGTCCACGGTTGCCAATCGAGAGCACATGTCGAATGTTCACGTGACGATTCGGGTAAATTCCTCATGCGCGGGGGGGCTGATGCTCAGATTGTTCAGGGTTTGATGTCGGTGACGGCGATGGCTGTGAATGGCACGGAACCTGGTGAAGTCGCAAATCTGTCTCCTGATTACGCGGATGCGATGGGAATTCGTAACTCTCTTACCCCGAGTCGCGCAAACGGCTTCTTGAACATGTTCGAGCGGGTGCGTTCCGAAGCCGAAAAGATGGTGTGAAAATGGTCGATGAGTCTACAATTCGTGAGTCGCTATTCGAGGTCGAGGACCCCGAGATGAAGATTTCAGTCATCGATCTCGGGCTGATTTACGCTGTGCGAATCGATGGCGAGCACGCCGAGATTGACATGACTCTGACGAGTCCCGGCTGCCCGGTCGCGCCTGAATTGATGGCTGCGGTTCATCGGGCTGCTCTAGCGACCGACGGAATAGATAGTGTGCACGTGAATCTGACCTTCTCGCCGCTGTGGGATCCGAAGGTGCACGCGACCGAGGATGGAAAGTTCGAGCTCGGTGTGTTTTGAGCTAGTTCAGAGATTTGCTTCGGCGGCTCTGACGGTATTCGTCATCAACATCGAGATAGTCATCGGGCCGACGCCGCCGGGTACGGGTGTGATGTGACCGGCGACTTCTGCTGCTTCTGGTTCGACGTCACCGGCGAGTCGGCTGCCGTTTTCGCGAGATTCATCGACGACTCGGTTGATGCCGACGTCGATGACGGTCGCGCCGGGCTTGATCCAGTCAGCCTTGACAGTTCCCGGACGACCGACTGCAGCGACGACGAGATCGGCGCTGCGGCAAATGTCTGCAATATCTTCGGTGCGCGAATGAGCAATAGTCACCGTCGCATCGATGCCC
>DUJH01000061.1:1439-5312 GCA_013329905.1 Candidatus Thalassarchaeaceae archaeon
ACGAGGTCAATTTCTGCATCTTCGAGCATCTGCATGACTCCGGCAGGTGTGCATGGCAACAATCCATCCGTTTGCCCCATCACCAGACGGCCGAGATTGACTGGATGGAAGCCATCGACATCCTTGGCCGGATTGATTGCCGCGGTAATCTCCAATTCGTCCGTACCAGTGGGGGTTGGACTCTGGACAAGTATTCCGTGGACCGATTCGTCGGCGTTGAGGTCCATGACGACCTGCATCAATTGGTCTTGAGAAACATCGTTGGGCAGGTCGATACGCGTGCTCTTGATTCCACATCTTTCGCAGGCGCGTTGTTTGTTTCTGACATACACATGACTGGCTGGGTCGTTGCCAGCCAGTACGACTGCGAGGTGCGGCTCGACACCTGCATCTTTCAGAGCCGCAACTCGTTCAGCAAGCTGCGCTTCTATCTTCAGACCAAGCGCTTTCCCATCCAATCGCTTGGCTCCCATTGATTCGGGGGTCAAGACTCACCACCTTGACCTTTCCCAAATCCAATCGTCGTTTGAAAAGTTGGAGCCCCAGGAGGGATTCGAACCCCCGGCCATCTGATTACAAATCAGATGCTCTACCAGGCTGAGCTACTGAGGCTGTATCCCGCGCTGTCAGCGTTCGATTCTTGAACCCTGCACATAGAGTGGCACCCGAAAGAGGGCCAAGTTGAATGGGTCAGGGGTTCTCGGAATCGTGTTGTCAGCTCCTGAAACCTCCGCTTCGCACATGCGAATGAACATGGTAATCTCTGCTTGGGCTTGCTTGCTTTTTGGCGCGGGAATCATCTTCGGCACGAACGGTGACGCCTTCGCACTGGCCGTAGGCGCACCACTCTCGATTGCTGGGGCAATGCTCCTTGTCTTCGCATTGGGGATGCCTAGCGAGGCGGCCGTTGATCCTGAGGAATTGGCCGCCTGGGCTCCCGACGCGGTGAAGATGCCCGATGCTGGTCGGGCTATGTACCGCGTCGACACCTCGCTTGATCCCCCGATTAGGACCTCGATTCTCTGCGGACGTTGTGGACACCTCGAATGGCGCGACGGGCGCAAACCTGCGGAGTACGATTGTGTTGAGTGCGCAACGACGCTTTGGGTTGCAGAAGAGGAGTAGGCGGCTAGACTGAATCGCCTCGCCAACAGCCTACATCAGGCCAGAGCGGCGGCAACCATCAAAGCGAGACGGCGCGAGGCACGAAGTCGAGGTGAGCAGATGAGTCTGGGCAATAACGAGCGCCGGATGTTGCGTGCGATGCTCTCTGACTCCTCGCGCACATGGAATCTGGCCGGCCTTCTCGAAGCAACTGGCTGGTCGGATCAGGTCCATATTGCCGGGGCAGGAACCGGTTTGGCCGAGGCGGGGCTGCTCGAGATCTCAGAATCCATAACCAGCACAGTTAGCCTCGGCCCAGAAGGAGAGGAGGCAGCCAAAGCGGGCCTCCTCGAATCAAGAATCTGGGATTGGATGCAAGATGCGGCGGCGGCAGAGAGAACCATGCAAGGTCTCTTCGCTGCCGGTTTCGAACGCCACGAAGCAGGCCCCGGAGTTGGCCTGCTCAAGGCGATGGGCGTACGAGTTGAAGCGGGTGCATTAGTCTGTGATGACGAAGAGTCGGTCGCTACGACGATAGCCTCTCGCGCCTCATTCATCCAAAGTCTGGCCGAATCTCCCAAAGAAGCAGAATCGCTAGACTCCGCCCTAGTCGAGCACTTCGCTAGCCGTAAGAATCTCATCGCGACAGAAGACTCCACAGCGCGAACTTGGACTCTCACCAAGGCTGGCGCAGCAACCGATGCCGCAACCCTCGAAGAGGTCACTCAAATTGGCCAATTAACCCCCGAACTCCTGCAAGGTGATTCATGGAGAGATGCCGAATTCAAGTCATTCGACGTCAATGCGCCCGCCCCAATCCCGGCAGGCGGCAGACCCCACCCTATGCAGGCGCTAATCGGGCGCATTCGCTCGGTCTTCCTAGAGATGGGATTCTCTGAAATTGAAGGCGATTACGTTCAATCTGCGGGATGGAATATGGATGCCCTATTCATTCCGCAATCGCACCCAGCGAGGACCATGCAAGACACATTCTATCTCGACGAACCCGCGAGCGTCGAGGTCGCACCCGAGATGCTCGACCTATGGGCTCGCGTGCACGAACACGGTCACGATACGGGGAGCAAGGGCTGGGGTGGAAGTTTTGACAAAACCGAGGCCCAAAAGGGACTGCTACGCACTCATACGACCGTGAACACAATTCGTCATATCGCCGAAAATCCAAACCAACCATGCCGAGTTTTCGGTATCGGCAGAGTATTCCGTCAGGAAACGCTTGACCGTACTCATCTCCCTGAATTTCACCAAATCGAAGGCATAATCCACGAGCCCGACGCAAACCTCCCAATGCTAATTTCAACCCTCAAAACATTCTACGCCAAAATGGGTTACCCTGATGTTCGAGTTCGTCCGGCTTATTTCCCATACACCGAGCCATCTGTCGAGGTCGAGGTCTATTGGCGCGGTGAATGGCTCGAATTGGGTGGCTCGGGGATTTTCCGGCCTGAGGTTACCGAGCCGCTGGGCACGGAGTGGCCAGTCTGTGCTTGGGGTATGGGATTGGAGCGACTAGCGATGCTTGTTCTTGGGCTGGATGATATCAGAGAGCTATACCAGCCCGATCTCGAGCGCTTGTCGAAGATGCCGATTCTGTAATCTTTGGAACCGACTCGAATCGGCTACCTGTGACTGCAGCGAGCGCAAGTAGAGAAAGCACCATTGCGCCGCTGTCTGGTGGCGCTTTGAACCAAGGGATTGCAATCAGACCCGACTCGGAGGACTGGCCTTGACCGCCGCCCGGTGGTGGTCCGCCACCGCATCCATCCGGCGGTGGGCCGATTCCTGGACCCCAAGTCTCTCCATGACCTGAGCAATCGGGATCATCTCCGCCACCGTCCTGTCCGGCATCGGTATTCGATGCCTCAACAACCCCTCGGTAGCAGAGCAGGAAGTAAGGGAAGCCGAGGTCCCCCTCGCCATTCATCCAAGTCGTGTGATAGTGGTAAGTGCCGTTGGGGAACTCGGGTGTCGTTCCCCACTGACCATTACAGGCATCGAGGTCACCCATCCCTGTGATGAATTCGTAATCATCGATGCCGTTGTATCCAGTCTCACCATCTTTGAGTCGGTAAGATGAGGTCATCTCACGAGTCTCGCCACCCTCATCCCAACCGACGAATCCGTAGATTGGATATCCATCGAAGGCGAAGCCAACAATTGGGGAATGTTCGCTGACCTGTCGCGAGGAATCGATATTGTAGTCGCGCCAGGTCTCACCCGCTAACTCGTCTGCGTGCCAGTGCACGCAGTTCGCATCGGCGTGGTAATGGTAATCTCCACCTGGCCCCGAGTGACCGTGACAGATGCCTAACCAAACATGTTGCCGGTCCTCTTCGTACTTGCCTTCTTGTCCGGCAACAGCATCTCCTCCCGGCCCATCCTCGGGCCCGTAGATGGAAACTCCGTTGACAGCGAAGGCGATTGGCCCGCGCTCGGGCGCCATGCTGCAGCCTTCGCTACCTTCCGTAGGATCGCAACCGGTGTCATTGGTCGGTTCAAGCGGTATCATCCAGACGTGGTCTTGTGCACTGGCACAGCAACCAGGACCTGATTCGAGGTCGTGATTTGGAAACCCATTTGCTTCGATTATGATGTGAGTCTCGTTGAATTCGTAATCGAGCTCACAGATGTGATTATCATTCTCGGTTGTGTTGTAATCATCTATTCCCGCGATGTCGTTAGAGTGGCACAAGAGTGAATCAGCCCAAAATGCATCGCGACGCTCTTCGTCGGATTGCTATTCAGTGCCAT
>DUJH01000061.1:5499-7456 GCA_013329905.1 Candidatus Thalassarchaeaceae archaeon
GTGCCATCGTCCGAGCCGTCGTCGCCACCTTCCTCGGTGCCATTACCTTCCTCTTCCTCAGGAATCTCGACGATGTAGGTGATACTAACCGAATCAGTTGTGAAGACATTGATTCCACAGGTAGCCTCCATCGAAATGGTGAGATTCTCTTGCATGTTTGCGAATTCCATGTAGAAATCGCCCATTTCATCCATCGGCATGGCTAGTCGGCTCTCTTCGAGATCACCGTCGCTCCAATCGAATAAACAGGTATCAATGGAACTGTGGGTCAAATTTCCTGAGAGAATCGCATCGTCACCATACTGGATATTGGTGATGAGGGTGTCGAGGACAATCTCAGTGATGTCCTCTTCAGGGTAAGTAATCGAGAATTCGGTGAACCATCGCGTCTCTTGGTCCAGAATATCCTTGGCGAATACCTTGAGCGCATGTTCCCCGACTCCTAGCTGGCTGATATCGACGATTAGTTTTCCATCTTCATCGAGGTATGAATTGGCAACTCTATCCCCGTCCAGAGTCACGTCGAGGACAATATCTTCGAGTTTTTCGTCATCTATTGTGATGGTGATTGTGCTGACATCACCGATGACGAAACTTCCAGGATCCTCGCCAGAGATTTCTGGCGGTTGGTCGGGTTGCGCACTCTCGATATCGAGGTAGAACATGCCTACCATGACGCTTCCAACCATCAAAGCCGCGAGGGCGATACTACGAACCTGTTCGGACTCCATGCGCCTCGCTCAATTCATCGACTGTAAAAAGGCAACTTGCTGAATGTTCTTGTGCATCGTAGATGCACGGTTAGCGCGCTTAACCGTTCACTCTGCAGCGAGATTCTGTAGATCCTCGACAAATCCGTTGAGATCCCACGCAGTTCCTGTCCAAGCGATTCGCTTGCGAAGTTGCTTGTCGAGAATGAAAGTCACAGTTGAATGCCCCACCTCGTATTCACCAAGGGAATCACCGTGGGGGTCATTTTGCTCGGTCTCGGCTGAGCCTTCTGCGACGCACATCAGAGCATCTCCGTCGGGTCGCTCATAGCCTTCATCACACATGCAATGAGCGCCCGAGCCATCTCCCATCACCCAGCCGTGTCCATTACAATCAACGCCGACTGGTAGTAGAGAAGCGTCCGTTCCGTCGGCCACCCAAGCGAGATGGTCATCGTGGCTTGCAACCTCGTCAAGATATCCGTCTGCTGCGAGTTCCCAGGCCCACGATGATTTATTCCAACTCATCAGAGTCCATGAGGTGTCGTCGGATAATTCGACCTCGACAGCAGCCCTCGCCTGCTCGTCGAGGTCCCCGACGGTCGCACCGATTGATAATTCAGAATTAAGATGGTCAATGACCGTCGTGTTGTTTTCAGCATCGAGGACAATCACTCGATTCATCGCCCCCTCTGGAGGCGTGCTGGCCTCGATGTGAGCATTGTCGACTATGACGTTCCAAGAGCTGTACACGCTGACAAGAGTGCTCGTTCGCTCGGCTGTCAGATGAGTCCAATCATAGTCCATCGCCTCGGTCCATTCGGAAAGCCGAGCGACGGTATCGCGAGCCGGATCTATCGTTACCGACAAGAAAACAACATCATCGCTCGCTCCACCCAGATTCTCCTGTGCCCAAGCCATATTGGCAGATATTGCCAAACAGATATCTGGGCACGTGGTGTAGACAAAAGCGACAACTACGACCTTTCCTTCGAGCTCGGAGAGGGTGAATTCCTCGCCATTTTGATCGAGCAAAGTGAAGTCTGGAGCATCAGGTGGTTCTCGGTATTCTATGCCGTTGTATTCGATTTCATCATCGACTCCGCCCATGCATCCAGAAAGCCATCCTGAAAGTAGCAATGACACTAACAACAGAGCAATCGGGCGGCGCATTTTCATTCCTCTAGAAGCGTGCGGATGTCGTCTAGCACCATCTCCGCATTCCAGTCGGTATCGCCCCACCAGAC
>DUJH01000024.1:0-505 GCA_013329905.1 Candidatus Thalassarchaeaceae archaeon
CCAATCGAGTGTGATGATCGTCGGTTCGAGCTTACTATGCTGGGTAGCGATGCAAGAAGTCGGCGGATTCGGCGGATTGCACGATGGTTTGGCTGCTCAGGACGCGAATCTTACGAGTATCTTTCCAGCTGATCTCGGGTTGGGTGTTTCACTGTGGACGTTCGCATTTTTCTTGGGTGGTCTGAGCGTGGCTGGACAGCCTCAGGTTGTGACTCGGGTGATGACTCTCGGGTCAGACGAAGATCGCAAGACAGCGATGTTGTGGTTCTTCGCTTGGCAAACTCCATTCCTCGTGATCATGGTGATAATCGGTTTGGCGAGTCGGGTGGTTTTCACTGGGACCGAGTTCGACCCAGAACTTGGATTACCGATGTTAGCGATGGAAACTCTCGGACCGTTCTGGGTCGGCTTAATTCTAGCATCCATATTTGCTGCGACTATGTCGACAGCCGACAGTCAAGTGCTCGCTTGTACCGCAGCATTCACTGATGACATCATGCCTGAA
>DUJH01000024.1:679-8835 GCA_013329905.1 Candidatus Thalassarchaeaceae archaeon
TCAGTCAAGATCACAAGAAAACCAAGATTGTTACATTGGTTGTGGCTGCTTTCGCCACAGTAATTTCGATTTTCGGTTTGTATGTTCCCGGAGGTGACTCGGTATTCACGCTGGTAGTGCTTGCTGTCTACGGGCTAGGCTCGATTTTCGTGCCGATTTTGATTATCCGTTGGGCAGGATATGAGCCGGATACAACCCACACGATGGCGATGATGGTAGCTGCTTTGACAGGCGTAATCACTTGGAGGCTGTTAGGATTGAACGATGACGTATTCGAATCGATTCCAGGAATGGGAGCGGCTTTCATTACCCACTTCGTAATGCATCAATTACGCAATTCGGATGTCTCACCGCTTGGACGTTACGAATTACCCGACACTCGAACACTAGCGGTTGGCGCACTGGTAATTCTAGCACCAATTACGGTAGTAGAGGCAACCTATGCCTTCGCTGGACCGGATTCAATGGAATCAGGCGGAGGTCCATCGGGTGATTGGCTTGTTGAGGCGAGTTTCTCAAGCGAGCAATTGGCTGATGGTATCGAGTATGTGAATGATGGAGAGAACTTGACTATCGATATGCACACTGATTCTGTCGACGATGCAGATGACTTGAATATCGTCGGGGTTAGAGTTACTCTGACCTATTCAGAAGACGAAACCAGTGCAGGGTTGGGTTGTAACATACCTGGCGCGTCTAATCCAGATCCAGACACCATAACAGGAACAATGGTCCACAACGACCACAACACTTCAGCAAGTGGTCAGAACTCAGGTGCAGGCCCTTCCTCTCATCTAGTGGTAGTTGAGTGGTATAACGCCTCGATGACTGGAAATGTTAGCGGCGTATCGAAATCAGATATCAACAATGGACTAGACGTTGGAGATGCTGGTTTGGGCGCTTACTCTCTAGATCTTACCGTAGTAGTTGACACCGGTGGAGGGGTTGGCTGTTCTCACACAGATGATGGTGAAGAGGTCGAGTATTTGGTAGAACTAATTACTCTTGATTATACAATTGAAGCCGCTTGAACTCGAGAATTTCATCTACGATAGTTCGGCGCTTCACGAGTAATCTCGACATCGTGCACGTGGGATTCGGAGAGACCTGCGTTGGTGATCTTGACGAATTGGCAATTCTCGCGCATAGCCGCGATGTCGCCGTTTCCGGTGTATCCCATCGACGATCGGAGGCCGCCGACGAGTTGGTGCAAGACGTGTTCAACCGGGCCTCGAGCGGGGACTCGCCCTTCGATGCCTTCTGGGACATACTTGCTTGTGTCACCCTGCTCGGATTGGAAATACCTGTCATGTGCCCCCTTGCTCATGGCTCCTACGCTTCCCATGCCGCGGTACACCTTGTATGAGCGCCCTTGGTAGAGAATGGCTTCTCCGGGTGCTTCGTCTGTTCCGGCGAGGACGCTTCCAACCATTACGCAGTCCGCGCCGGCGGCGATTGCCTTGGCGATGTCGCCGCTAAACTTGATGCCTCCATCCGCAATTACTGGGATGCTAGCTTTCTTGCAGACGGCTACGGCTGATTGTACGGCTGTGAGTTGTGGGACTCCTACTCCTGAGACGATGCGGGTTGTGCAGATTGAGCCGGGTCCGATGCCGACCTTGATGGCGTTCGCACCCGCTGAGATGAGTGCTTCAGCGGCTGCTCCAGTTGCTATGTTTCCGGCGATAATCTGTGCGTCTGGGCCTGCCAGTTCGCGGATCTGGGCGACGGTGTGGAGGACTCCGTGGGAGTGGCCGTGGGCTGTATCGACTACTACAACGTCGGCGCCGGCTTCGAAGAGTGCCATCGCTCGCTCGATGCCCTTCTCTCCAGTACCGGTCGCTGCTGCTACGCGCAAGCGGCCGTGCTCGTCCTTGCAGGAATTCGGGTTGTCGCGGCTACGCTGGATATCTCGCACGGTCATCATGCCTGTGCACTTTCCGTCGTTGTCGACAACGAGGAGTTTCTCGATGCGGTGTTGGTGTAGGAGTTTCTTTGCGACTTCAGGGTCGACGTGTTCGGGGACCGTTACGAGGTCGGTGGTCATCATTTCCGAGACGAGGATGCTGTCGTCGGCTACGAAGCGGATGTCGCGGTTGGTGATGATGCCGACGAGTTTGTCTTCTTGATCTACTACCGGTAGTCCGGAGAAGCCGTGCCTATCCTTTAGCGTGCGCAACTCACCGATTGTGGTTTCTGGTGTGACCATGATTGGGTCAAGGACCAAGCCTGACTCGAATCGCTTGACCGTGTTGACCTTGGCCGCCTGAGCCTCAATGCTCATGTTTCGGTGAATTACTCCGATTCCGCCGGCTTGAGCGATAGCGATGGCCATGCGAGATTCTGTCACCGTGTCCATCGCTGCAGACATGATCGGGATGTTGAGGTCGATGGTGTTGGTCAGCTTTGTCTTGAGGTCGACTTCGGCTGGAAGAACAGCCGACTCAGCGGGCAACAGAAGGACATCGTCGAAGGTCAAAGCCTCGGGTATGTTGTTGCTCGCCATTAGAGATGGCCCATGCCGGCCGTATATGAACGATTCGCGCAGTCAGAATCGGACACGAATCGGCATCGATTAGACTACTTTCACTTCCGTTGATGCAACCTCCCAAGCGAGGGTTTCAAGAAGGGTTGTCGGCCGCCCGCGGCCGGAGGAATCTGCATGCGAGCGCGCACCGTACTCGGTTGGAGAGAATGGATTGGTCTTCCCGAATTGGAAAGCGGGGCGACATTGGCAAAGATGGATACCGGTGCGTGGTCGAATACGCTACACGCTGAAGAGATCAGCCTCATCGATAACGGCATGGAACGTATCGTCAAGTTCCGCCTCTCCAAGAATGGAAACTGGTTCGAGCGTCCGCTCCATGAGTGGCGCAGAGTGCGCGACACCGGTGGTCACGACACCCTGCGCCCAGTCATTCGAACCACACTCGAAGTCGCGGGTGAGGATCACGATATCCAAATCTGCTTGCAAGATCGTTCACGAATGCGCCACAGAATCATTCTCGGACGCCGCTTCCTCAAAGAATTCGTAATAGACCCCTCTGAAGAATGCCTTCATCCAAAGCAGAGAACAATCCCTCGACTTAGAGAAATTTTTGATTGATAATGGATAACAAAACTTCATCCTTATCCTTCCTTTCGGAACTTCATGAGCGAAAGTCAACCAACCTCAATATTCATGGTCAACACAGAAGATGTACCCGGAAAAAAAATTGTCAAAACAATGGGAGTTGTTAGTGGCTCGACGGTTAGAGCAAAGCACGTAGGAAAAGACATTTTTGCAGGTTTGAAAAATATTGTAGGTGGCGAATTAAAGGCTTACACAGAACTTCTTGGAGAATCAAGAGATGAAGCCGTTCAGAGAATGTTGCAAGAGGCTGTTGGAAGAGGGGCCAATGCAGTTGTAAATGTCAGAATGGCAACAAGTGCAATCACACCAGGTGCAGCTGAAATTCTTGCTTATGGAACTGCAGTTCTCGTAGAGTGAGGCGACTAAAATGGAAGCGTGGGAAGCCCTCGGCCTCTTGTTTGTGTTCCTTGCATTAGCCGTTGCACTTTTTGGCCCAGTTTCATTCCTTGTATCAATGATTTTCAGTCGCCGTAAACATAGGAAAATGGTTGACAATGTGATGGAAAGAGTATCTACTACTGTAGATGAATACGGCAGAGATCCTCTAACAAATATGAAAACTCCATTGAGAAATGATCAGATAGCTCAAGCAAAGATGATTCAAGCAAATTTTGTTGTAGGTCCAGGTTGGTGGAACCAATGGATAGCCGGTTGGCACACACTAATAGGTGGAAATATCACTTCTTTCGATGATGTTTTGATGCTGGCCCGTCAAGAAGTTCTCCAGTCACTTAGAGACAAGGCATCAGAAGATGGCTTCGATGAAGTAGTAAATGTTAGACTTGAGAGTGCACGACTAACTTACCTAGCAAAGAAGTCTAACAAATATATCGAGATCTTTGCCTATGGCACCGCAATAAAATATGCGTGAGAATGATTGAGAAGTCAATCAATTCTGCTTACCTTCGATAGCAGCCAACAGCATCCCGCCTGCCAGTACGACCCTCGGGTCGAACCCACCGCTTTGAGCACCTGTCACGGTCAGCCGTTGAACGATTGGATTCATCTTCTGAGTGTACTCCACGGAACCACCACCATCGTTGCCTCGGAGGTGGAAGATCTGTGGGATCAGGATGTTGGCGAAGGGAACGAACCTGCGAATCAATGCCAATAAACCGCTGTCTTCTGACAATTCGGCGTAGGCTTGGTCCTGCTGATCGAGCAATACGTACGTATCTTTGAACAAGGACTTCATCCCTTTTCTTTTGAAGGTACCAAGGCTCTCATCGGACTGTGCATCGACTATATCGTATCCGGCGCTGAAATCCAAAATACTGCGCGCCTTGATGCTAATGAGTTGAGTGGTTTTTTCCTCATCCGTGTAAATGCGAATGTCTTCCTTCAATTTGAAAGCCTTCTTATTACAAAATCCAAGTAATTCGGTCTGCGAGTCATCCGTGTATATGTGGAAATCCTCTCCAATAATTTTCAAGACCTTTTTTCTAATCAGGTAAGTATCGGCTTCGAGTAGTGCCACCATGACTTGTGCAGTGCTTCAATTGCGATAAACCCGATGCCGTCGGCGCTTTTTCGAAAAACAACGCATGAGCGGAATCATTCAAGACACAACATCCTCACGCGCAGTCCCTGACGCGACCCCATTGTGGTGTTCGAAGTCGGAGCTGATACAATGCAAAGCTCGCCTATCACCAAGATCGAACCAAAGATTGCGGCGCGCCTCGCAAAACAAAGTTACCACCTTGTTGGAGATCACGGGGGAGTGAAGGTTTGCCATTGGACAAAGCAGAGTTTGATTGCAGATCGCTCGTGTTACAAGGGCACTTTCTACGGCATCGAAAGCCACGGTTGCATGCAGATGGCGCCGAATGTCGATACCTGCAACCTTGCCTGCACTTACTGCTGGAGGGAGCCTCACTCGGACAAGCTCACGAAGATTGACGACGACCCCTACGAACTCTTCCTCGAATCGGTTCGTGCACATCGTCGTCTGCTCACCGGTTTTGGAGGGAATCCTAAGGCCGATCGCGAGAAGTGGCTCGACGCTCAGAATCCTAAGCACGTTGCGATTTCGTTGAACGGCGAGCCGACGCTTTACTCGCGGCTCGGCGAGTTCCTCGATGTTTGTCATCAGCATGGGGTGTCTACTTTCCTAGTGACGAATGGCTCGCTTCCGAAGGTGATTGAGGAACTCGACCCCCTTCCTACTCAATTGTATGTCAGTGTGGATGCGCCTAACAAGGAGATATTCAATCGGCTGTGCAAGCCGAAATTCGATACTGCTGCTTTTGAGAAATTGGAGAAGACTCTGGCTTTGTTGCCGAGTCTGGATACGCGAACTGTCTGTCGTCATACGCTGATTAAGGGCGAGTCGCTTGGACATTGGAAGGATTATGCGCGACTCGACAATATCGCTGATCCTGATTTCATCGAGGCGAAGGGCTACGTGTATGTTGGTAATTCTCGCGCGAACCATACGATTGAGAATATGCCGAGCCACGATGATGTGATGGACTTCAGCCGTAAGTTGGCGCCGCTCGTTGGCCGAGAGGTTTTGTCTGAGCGACGTGAGAGTCGAGTGGCTCTCATCGGCCGAGAGATGATTCCGATCGTCCTACCTGAGAAGGTGCGCGAGTTGCCAAAGGACTTGGGGATAGCCAAGCCGCAGAACTTCTCGCTACCAATTGCTTGAATCATTCGAATTCAGCGAGGTCACCGATTTCTTCGAACAAACTCGGCCCGGAACTCAGGAAATACACCGATCCGAGCCGGTCCCTCGAATCCTCAGAAGTCGAATTATTACCCTCAGCACAGCCTCCAGTGCAGCCGTCCGCGAAGGCCACGTAGACGCGACCGTCGCGGTCGATGTGCAGGTCATTGAAGTCGAGCAGATTGCGGTTTGAGCCGCCGAAATCACGGCAATCACCGCTGTTCAAACAAATCGAACCCATCTGCACAGGATCATCAGTCACTCGCATTGTGTGGAAGATTGGCTCCTCGTCGAGGGCATTGAGTGAGAAAGTGATGTAGAGGTGATAGGTGGTGTTGTGCGGCGCATAGTGGGCGTTTCCGTCCCATGGATTGCCATCGATGTTAGAGCCGTTCAGTAAGTCTGCATCCTCACTTCCAAGATAGGTGATTGCAATCCTTCCTGGATCGCCTGCATCGATGTGAGGGAAGACTGAGGAAATGACTCCTGCTGGACTTATGCGAATGCTGTCCTCATCCCATGTATTACCTGAATCCATGCTGCGTGACATGTAGACGCCTTGGTCAGCACCGGTCCAGATGTGGTAAGCATTCGATTCACTATCAGCTCCCACTTCCGAGTTCTTACGCGGGTAAGGGGTTCCCACGTCCAAACCCATGGTTCGCTCGCTCCACGTCATACCATTGTCTTTGGAGAGGATAATCGTTGGTGTTTCGACACGCGGCGGGACGTAGACGGTGCCGTCAGATGCTGCGGTTATGGCTCCGTGCAGACCACCGTTGGTCGTCGCCATTCCGAAAATCTGTCCGCCGACTTCGAAGGAGGCGCCGCCATCAAATGAGGTGTAGCAAAAGATTCCGGCGATTTTGTTGTAGCAGAAATAGACTGCAGTTTCGTATACGCCTGGAGCGTTTGCGAGAGCTCCATATCCATCGCTTGTCCATGGGCCGCTTCCGAGCTTAATGTGGTCGTTTAGCGGGATTGGTCCTGAGTCGTGCGGATTGCCGATCCACGACTCTCCGTCGTCATCAGACCATGCTATCCAGGTTGTCAGCAGGCCGACCATCTGGACGTTGAATACGCGGTCAGTGACTGGGTCAACCCAGCCGTATGGATCGGATGTTGAAGGGTGCGACATTATGTCGTCGACGATTTCCCACGAGCCGCCGTGATCACACGAGCGCATGACTTTCTCGAAGGCGATGAAGAACATGCAACCGCTCGAGGTTATGCCGATACTCGGCTCAGCGCCCTGCTCACCTACGTTTGAGAAGTTGAACATGAGTGGCAGGGCAGGGAAATCTACTGATTGCCCATCGGGGCCGGTGACCCAGAATCGCACCTCATCCTCGACTTCTGGTTCTGGCTCCGGTTCTGGCTGGCTCCCGAAGATGCAGCCCGATAGCGAGGCTCCGATCATGATGAGGACGAGGAGTCCAGCCTTGGTGCGCATGAGTCATCGGTGCTTGCTATCGCAGATTATCTTACCTTACCATCGAGGATCCAAGGTGATCCTCACTTTCTTCATTCTCATTGCTCTTGATTGGATTGGTTTGATTTAGAAGACCTGAAAGAGGTTAGTTCCCTCCCCCCGACAATGGTCGAGGAAATTGTCCTTGGTGGCGGTTGCTTTTGGTGTGTCGAAGGAGCCATTCTGGGCCTTCGCGGAGTAAGCGAAGTAATCCCTGGATATTCCGGTGGTCATGTGGAAAACCCAACCTACGAGCAAGTTTGTGGAAAGCGCACAGGCCATGCTGAGGTTGTCAAGGTAGCATTCGACCCCGAGGTCATCCCACGCCGCATCCTCCTCGAAGTATTCTTCACCGTTCACGACCCGACTCAATTGAACCGACAAGGCAACGACATTGGGCCGCATTACCGAAGTTGTGTATTCTACGTGAGCCCAGAGCAGAAACAAGACATTGAGCATGTGATCGGATATTTGCAGCAGAATTTTGTCGATGATATCGTCACTGAAGTGAGTCCATTGAGCAACTTTTTCGAGGCTGAGGATTACCACCACAACTACTTCGCTAACAATCCCCAAAATCCCTACTGCCAAATGGTTGTCTCACCTAAAATCGCTAAGGCACGCGCCAAACATGCGCAATTGTATGAGTGAAGGCGCGACGTTTGTCTTTCCTCACCCCCTCGCTGTGGTAGCGCTGGATGCAAGGCAGAATCCCCCTGAACGCTGCTTGAGGTCACCAGCCGCAGCGCAATTCTCAAGAGCAACACGAATCGGATGCCGACGATGGTCCCGGACACGGTGGAATCCTCGGCAGTCTCCACTACCTCTGCTCTCATCCACACCGGTCTGCTGAGTGTGGGGTTGAGTAATCTCTTTTGGAAGGG
>DUJH01000024.1:9061-11884 GCA_013329905.1 Candidatus Thalassarchaeaceae archaeon
CATCGCCATTCCTTTCCAAGGATTGTACATCCTTCTGAGTCGAATGATTCGAGAATATTCCAATCCGGTGCTAGTCCCAGCTTCAATTCTGATGCTCGCCTCTCGCTGTGAATTGGTGAGTTATGCCTGTGGAATTACTGGCTTCTGCTTGATGATGCTTCGAACCTCGACTATGCTTGCAGCGACTCTAATCGCCTCGACAATCCTAGTCATTCTGATGGCGAGATCGGCTCTGACAACCACTGTGAGGTAGCCGCATTCGGCGGAGTGAAGTTGATGGGGGCCGATGCCTCGAGGGTAGAGTATGGTTGAGGCCTACGCGATGCCTTCCTGGCCCCCAGATTCGCCATGGGAAGCTTACATCATCGCTCTGGCAATACCTCTAGTGCTTCGAATCTGGTTACTTCGTCGCCCTCTGCTGGACCTCATAGAGATCTATGCCCCACCGGGTGAGCGGAGGCTTCATCTGAATTGGTTTCGCGAGAACTTGGGGCGGCTTCCAATCGAAGGTTTTGGGGGATTACTGCGGCAGGAAGTGATGGCCTTTTTGCTGCCGAGTATCGCCGCGGGAATCACCCGTGTTGGAATCGGAGAAATCGGCTGGCAGTCGTGGGATGATGTCCCCGATCTTGGTGCAAAATTACTGATACTTTCGATTGTTGTTTGGACCTTGTGGGATTTCTCGCGCGTGATGCGAACTCGGCGCAGTTTGAAGCGGCTTTCTAGGTTGAATTTGGAGCGGTTGAAGCGCGGGATTGAGCGCGCTTTACGTGGGCGTGAATTTCTGCGAGGTTTCGAGGATATGCGGATCCCTCGTCCGTGGAATCGGGTAATCGATGTTGCTCACGAAGTGGATGGTGAGATGACCGAGGTCAATGAACCGAATCTGGTTTTACGATTGGTCTTCGGTTTGCTTGACCGGGGTGCCGATGCGATTGATGCCGGGCTCGGCGTTGCTAAGATGCCGGCTGTCGGGATTGCAGATGCAATCGAGAGCCGAATGCAGGCTGTATTGGACGGCCACATGCGGAAAACACGTGATGCGATGTTCCGCAACGTGATGTTCGCTGTGTTACCTCTCGCTGTTCTGAAGTTCCTTCCAGAAATTCTTGGTTAAGCCTGTAGCATTCGCTTCTCCGGCCCCGAGACGAGAGCAATCCAGAGTATGCAGAGAGTGATTTGAACGAGACCAGTCACTGCGATTAGCTCTCTTAGATCGAGAATATTTTCTGTTAGAATAAAACCACCAGTGACCGCTGATATTCCCATCATCAGGGTGATTACAAAGTGGTCGGTACCGGCGACGCGACCTCGCCACTCATCCGCTGAGCGTTCTTGGAGAAGGGTCGTCGAGAGGACCCAGTTGAGGCCGCTAGCAGCGTGGGCTAGGAAGATTAGAACGAGCATGAATCCGCCCCATTCGACCAGCGATACTCCAACGTAGAAGGCGCCGCAAGTTCCAACAGCCAAGCCGAGGAGATAGGGCCGTAGTCTCATGTTTGCCATCAGAGGACGACCTGCAATCGGTCCGAAACCTGAACCAAATCCTCGGACCATGAAAAGAACACCAATTGCGCCAGCAGCAATTTCTCCGAATCCGGCTTCTGCGCTAATGAGTATCAGTATCAGAATCTGTGCTCCTCCACCCGATGCCCAAAGCCCCTTTGCGAAGACCACGCGACGTAATGGTGGTGAGCTCAGGATGTACTTCCACCCACCAACCATTTCATCGAATACCACTCGAGGCGTGGTAGCTCCTCGTTCGGTCGCATCGGGCCCACCATGCGGCAGCATTGAGAGCATCATCGCCGCAACGAGAAAGGTCGTCGTGTCAATCCATAGAGCCGTCGTGATTCCAAATTCCGCTATCGTCAGGCCGCCTATTGCAGCGCCGACCCCGAGCGCTACCGACCAACCTCCCGAAGCGAGTGCATTCGCAGTCAACAACTCATTCTCATCGCAAATATTCGGTAGGTAGGCATACTCAGCCGGGTCGTGAACGGCTCGCGCTGCAACGATGACAACTGCGAGCGCGTAGACCGATACCAATCCTGTTTTGTGAACACCAGTCAGCAGAACGACAATGAGGATTCCAAATGAGAGGACGTTGGCGAGCACCATCAATCCGCGGCGAGAAAATCTGTCTGCGAGCATTCCAGTAAAAGGGGTGAAAAGCGCCAAGGAGAAAC
The DNA here is from genome assembly GCA_013329905.1 of Candidatus Thalassarchaeaceae archaeon. Taxonomy (GTDB): domain Archaea; phylum Thermoplasmatota; class Poseidoniia; order Poseidoniales; family Thalassarchaeaceae; genus MGIIb-O1; species MGIIb-O1 sp8684u. The sequence continues at coordinate 11,251 of DUJH01000024.1, forward strand.
TGCGCGATGCGAGCACGCCAGCGATCGCCAAAGGTGAATCACCGCTCGCTTCACCAGCCAGTATGAAGAGGGCGATGACGGTGAACCAATCTCCTATGAAGGATATCTCGTTGGCGATGAAAAGGCGACGGAACTCTTTGTTCCGCCGAAGCAGTTGCATGTAGCCAATCTGCTTCCCCATCCCTCGCAGCGGGCCGGACTCCGCACTTGATTCTCACCTTCAATCAGGGCTCTGCTCAGGGGGTGGCTCGGGTAATCGCTATGGCCGAGTGGCAGGAGCGGCAGGTGATAGAGTATGGTCGAGGGCAGACTAGTCTGGATTGATTTGGAGATGACTGGCCTCTATCCAGAGGAGAATACAATCATTGAGATTGCGACAATCGTAACTGAATCAGATCTCTCAATCGTCGCTGAAGGTCCGAGCTTTGCGATTGATGTTGGTGAAGCGGAATTGGCCAAAATGGATAATTGGAATGTCGAGCATCATACCGAAAATGGCTTGCTCGCACGCATAGTATCTGATGGGGTTTCCATGAGTGAGGCAGAGCGGGCTACCTTGGCATTTCTAGAGGAGCATTGCATCGCTGGAGCTTCGCCACTGTGTGGGAACACGATTGGTCAAGACAGGCGCTTC
>DUJH01000024.1:12128-12555 GCA_013329905.1 Candidatus Thalassarchaeaceae archaeon
GCGCGTGCGTGGTATCCAAATGTTCCAAAGTGGCGTAAGAACTCTGGGCATCGAGCCCTCGATGATATCCGTGGAAGCATCGAGGAACTCGTATATTATCGCGAGCATCTGTTTCGTGACGAGTGAATTCGCAGAGTACCCTCTGCTAGATGTTTCAGTCGATTGCATTGCCGCGGGCATCGGTGATGACGAGATTCACTCCGAGGCCCGTTCGATGAAAGCAGATCAGGTCGAGACCGTGGATGAGGTGACCTGTTCGGGCCCGGCCGAGTGCTGTTGAGTCGTCAAGGTCGGTCAGCGGTCGGCGTACTCCATCGACATCGTCGAACCAGGGTAAGTATCCCTCAGGAGTAAAGCGGACACCGAGAATCATGTCGGTGCCTTCAGTCCACTGCGCGGCATCGGCGTCGGCACCACTGGGAATTGC
>DUJH01000024.1:12726-13342 GCA_013329905.1 Candidatus Thalassarchaeaceae archaeon
GGAGCGTTGGGGTGGGTGTGAAGCCAATGTGTGAAGCGGCCGCCGCGCGAGCCGCGATCGACAGAGAATAGCCCATCCATCCATTCCTCAGGAACATGATGCACCTCGAAAGAATTTCCGCGATTCACGAGGTGGGGCTCGCCGAGGAGGTATCCTTGGCCGGCGAAGAGTCCAGAATTTTGGTCAGCCCCCGCGAAAGCCTCCTCCACTTCTCGGGGGTTGGCTAACTCGTGGTCAACGTCCATCCCGACGAGGATTTCGTCGGGTAGAGATTGGAAAGTCCAGTCGAGGATTGTTGCAAGGTTTTGGATGGGCATTAGCAGTACCGCGGCGTAAGCGTCGCGGTTCTCACGCGAATGTGCATTGTAATCACTCGCGGCATCGTGTAACCACTGGGGGATTACTCTCATCTCTGCCACACCTCGTGTTCGCCCAATTTGAATTTCACAATTGATGCATCGGCTCCGGCATACTCCATTGCATCATTTGCCTCATCGGAGCTACTGATTCCCAATATTAGTCCCGGCCGGTCAATCTGACCGGCCGCAATCAATTCGAGCAATCCGTGGAGCACATCCAACCCCTTGGTAGGAGGAATGTAGTGGTCGAGCAGGAG
>DUJH01000024.1:13603-15638 GCA_013329905.1 Candidatus Thalassarchaeaceae archaeon
CAAAATGGCTGTAATATCGTAGGAATCCTCGAACGCCAGCACTCGCATCCTTAGCCCTCCATCTTCTCTGGTCGGAGTTCGAGGTCAAGAACCAGATGGTCCCAGTGTGGAGCATAGGATTTGACGCGTATCCGTTGAACTTCTCCAACAATCTGCCCTTGCGCTAATTCTTCGATTTGACGAATGGTTTCATCAACCCAAGATTGATGATTTTTGGCTGGTGCAACACCGTGAATGTGGAGTTCTCCTCCTGCTTCTTTTAGGCAGTTGACGGCCAATTCATAGCCGTTTTCGGCTGTCGGCAGCAGACCGAGAATAACTCGGTCTGCAATGCCCTTTAATGCGGGCGCAGTGACACGATTATCACCTTCGTGAACGGTGCAGGAATCGCCCACTCCATTCTTCTGAAGACTCCATTTGAGGGCCTCAACAGCCCTCGAATTCCACTCGCAGCAATGGACCTGTGCAACCTCGGAATGAACTAGCATTGGCAGGGTGTAGTAGCCGATACCACAGAAGAGATCGATCACGGTTTCGCCGGAGAGCCCGACTTCACCCATCCGCCGGCGTTCATTCACATTTCCAGCCGAGAACATGCACTCGGTGAAGTGGTAGCCGTAATCCACGCCATTTTCGCGGCGCACAACCCAATCGTCCTCACCAAGAAGCAGCTCAACCGTCGATTCACGCCGCTCACCGACAATCTCGCCTATTCGACCGACTCGCTCGACCGCCAAAGCCTCGGCCACAGCTCGCCAAAGCGCCTCCTTGGGCACAACACTCCATTCATCTTGCGTGAAGGCAGATTGAGGAAGAAGGGCGACGTCTGCGAACCTCTCCCAGCGCTTAGGTAACTTGTCGAGAAGATGAACGGGAGCCCGTTGCTGCTCAAGTAGGATGGCGACTGCATCTTGCAGTCGGCGATGAGGACCCTGCCCGTGCATCGGCCTCTTCACGATGCGTGCCGGATTCAGACTTATTGCTGGTGGCTTCCCATCCGCGCGGCATGCGCCGCGCGGCAGTCGCCCTCGTTATGCTCCTGCTATGTCAGAGCGTAGCCGCCGCGCCGCCTCCTGGCGACCCAGAAGTCGTCAACGATATCTGTTCCACATGGCAGACCGCTGATGGCATCTGCGATGATTACGATTCGTCCCTCGACACGACGACCTCGGACACTTGGGTGGAGGGCAGCGTCGAGATGGTAATGGAAGGCGCCTCGATCATTGAGATGACTGTGGAATTAGCCATCCATGAGCTTCCAAGAGAAGACCTCGATTTACTCGACCTCAACCTCGAAGGTGACAGCAATCCGTCGGATGGCATCCCTGCCGATTACATCCGCAATTACCGCGACCTGATTCGCGATGGTTCGTCCGTTGAGGATAGAATGGTGGAGAAAGTCGAGGAAATCGTTCAGCAAATCGTAGAAGAGAACTTTCCTGACGCGGCCATCGGACCCGTACAACCGACCACTGAAATTTCATTTTTTGGCAGAGAGCGCGCACAATGCACTTACAACCCAGGAATTGATTCAATCGACGAGGAAAATGGTCGTTCAAACGACCCATTTTTCCCTCCGATTTGTATGCGCTCGTCATTGAGCCTGAGCATCAATCCAGCCAACCTTGGGATGGATCCACAAACCGGTGATGTGGATCGAATGATGGAAGGCCTGATGGTAATGGGAGGGCAGGTTCAATCTAATTTCACTATACTCGCAACAGCCGGTCAATACCTCGAATACACGATGATTCCTCCCGATTATGCAAGCGTCTCTGAAGTAACTCAGCCAGGTGAGAGATTTCGTGTTGGATTGAGTTCATGGGGCTCACGAATTGCCGTTGACAACCTCGCAGGTTCGCCCCTCTCACTACCACTTTCTCTCGATTTGATTACCACTCTCGATGACGGTCGTGGACCGCCCACATACCCTGCTCCTGAATTGAGTTTAGATTTGGTAGTCGATGCGCGGGATCGGATGAATAGCCGCATCGACCTTGACATCGATATTCACTATCTCGATGCTGAGACCATC
>DUJH01000047.1:0-10280 GCA_013329905.1 Candidatus Thalassarchaeaceae archaeon
GATCAGACGCTCGACCTCGTGCTTGAAATCGCAGGAGGCGAGGTCGTCTTCGCGTCAGAGGGTGATAGCGATATGACGCTCGATCCTATCGAACCTAATGGCACTGCAATCGTTGAGATTGAATTGGAAAGCGAGGTTACCGAGCACGACATCACCATCGAGGCCTCTCATCTGCGAGTTCCTGAGGCCGAAGTCCTGCTCGACGTCCATATCTTCGAGGGAACCGAAGCACGTGAAATTCACGCCAGTGACGGAGATAGCCTCGCAGTCCACTACAAGGTGTGGGACGCCGACACGAATGAGCTGCTGGATGAAGGTGACCTCGTCGTTACAGCGGGAGATGATTCGAATTACATCAAGGGATTCGGTTGGTCGGCGATTGGACTCGACATTGATGAAGATCGAGGACTGATTCCAGGCATCGATACCGGGACTACCCACACAACTTTGCTACCGCCACCAATTGCTTACGGAAATAGCGACGGACACGAACTTCAAGAGTCGTGGTTGCGCTTTGAGTTGAAGGTCGATAGAGCGACCATTTGAGACCACTCGCGCGCGAAAAGGACTTGACCTCGACAAGGGAGCGGAACCCATGAATGAGGAGCCAACCCACTTCGCTCTTCGACCCTCAGATGACCTTGTCAAGCGCGCTTCCAAGGTCGTCAAGGCCAACTCTGCCCGCAAGGGAGAACCGGCATTTCACATGACTGAGGACGTGCGCAGGCTCTCTACTCCATGGTCGGTCGCACAGGTGCGGGCGACGCAAATTGAAGCGACTGAGTTACCCGCGGGAGTGATTCTCGATGCGGCCGCAGGAAGTGGAGTGCAATTGGTAGCATTGACTGCCGGCCTAAAGCGACCCGGATTGGCGATCGAACTCGACCCGAATATCGGCCTCTTGTGTGCGGCAAATATGCACTCGGCCGGTGATTCTGAAGATCTCCAGAGATCAATGGACCGCGTACTTGTCGGCGACGGAACCGATGCCGAGAATGCCATCGTCGCCTATTGGAATAGCCTGCGAGAGGCTGGAACGAGGGCGCACCCCCCAATCGGTATGCTACATCTAGACCCTGCTCGCCCACGAGACGCTCAAAGACATGAAATCGATGAGATGCAACCAGCGATTGGCCCATTGATGAAAGCCTGGTCAAAACACCTCGAGATAGGGCCACGCGGACCCGCAGTTCTGCTGGATCTTTCACCAAGACTCAATGAGGACCAACGAGCCCTCGTCGATGCCACTATCGAGACCACTTTCCCTGGCATCACACGGACATGGGAATACCTCAGCCAAGGCGGAGGCAGAATCGACCGACTCTCGGTCTGGATAGGTTCTCTATCATCCAAAGCCCCATCCCGATGTGTCAGAATGGGGCGGAAGAAAATCATGGCTACAATCGAGGGTAAGATCACAGAATCCGAAGAAGTCTCAATGAGTAAACCCCCTCCATTCGGTGCCCACCTGACAATCGTCGACCCAGCCCTCGTTCAATCAGGGCTGCAAGAGTCCTGGCTCGAGCGGGCCCTGCCTGAAGGCGCCGGACACTCATGGCTACGCCTCGATGGTCGGCGCCCACTCCTCATCACTACAGAGCGCCTAACCAAGGATGAGGAAATCGACGCCTTTGTTCTCGCCAGTGGAGAAATTGTCCAGCATAGACTCACGCCGCCTGAATTGCACACCATCGAGCAGACGGCGGCGGCGGCAGCGCGCAACGGAGTTGGAAAGATCACCCTGCGCTGCACCCTTGATCCCGACCTTCACCCAACCCTCCAGCGCAGGCTCGACAAAGCGATGAAGGAATTCGATGGAGCGAACGGATTCATGGTCGACCTCGACCTTGAGCGAGGCAGCGGTAGTCACACGCTCTACATCGTCTGCAAACATGCCTGAAAAACCGCAAAATTCCGCCTGAAGCAGAAAAAATACCCATTTCCAAACCATTCAGGTAAATTCTCACTTCTTCACGCCCCGTAGGGGCGGCCGTCTCCTTCAAATATGGAGGGCAGGTCGGCGGGATGCCCTTTGAGGGCCATCGGGCAACTGATGAACACGGGGGAACCGTACTATGGCAAAACTGAATGAAGCAGAACTAGGAGATGATTTCTCCTACATCCTGAGGCTAGCTGACTCTGACATCGATGGTCTTCGACCGATTGCGCAAGGCCTGACTTCCATCCCAGGAGTCGGAAAGCGATCGGCCGGACAGATTTGCCGCATGGCAGATATCGATGGTAGCAAGCTCGGCGGACATCTGTCCGATGAGGAACAGAACAGGATTCGAACTACAATTGACGAATACGCGTTGAACGTGCCTTGGTGGCTCGTCAACAGACAGCGCGACCTACAGTCCAATGAGGATGCACACATCATCGGAACCGAGGTCAAATTGACCCGCAAAGACGATGTTGCACGCTTGGCTGCAATCAAGACCTACCGCGGAATGCGCCACCGCAGCGGCCACAAGGTCCGCGGACAGCGCCTGCGCAGTAACGGTCGCAGTGGAAGCACACTCGGTGTGGAAAGGAAGAAGTGAGGGGATTAGAGATGGGCCATCCTAAGTTTGCAAGAGCAAAGACACAGACACCCGCGCACCCGTGGAAGGCTGCTCGAATTGAGGAAGAGCATGCTCTCAAAGAGCAGTTCGGCCTCAAGCGAGTCGGTGGTATGCGTGAGATTTGGCGAGAGAAGTCCGCTCTTCGTCGCCACCGAAACCAAGCGATGAAGCTCATCGGGCGAGTTGACTCCTCTGAAGGTCACTTCGCGCGCGAGAAGACTGACCTCGTGACTGCTATGGTCCGCAAGGGTCTGCTCGCGGGAGGATCTAGCATCGACGATGTTCTACAGATTACAGTCGAGCACATGCTCTCCCGTCGTCTTCAGTCGGTTGTTTACTACCGCGGCCTCGCACCATCCATGCGTGCTGCTCGAAACATGATTGTTCACGGTCATATCTCGATTGGTGAACAGCGCATGACCGTTCCTGGCTACAAGATTCTGCGCGATGAGGAAGATAGCCTCCAGTACAGCGCGAATTCACCTTATCTCAACGATAACCACCCATTCCGCGTCGAGATGGAACAACTCCGCATGACGCGTCAGAGTGAAGATGAGGAAATTGAGCAGGTCGGAGGCGTACGCGCCACGACCGATAACGACGAGTTCGTCCAGCAAATCAAGGCCGAGGCGGAGAAAGCCCCGACCGTCGAGGATACAATTCCAGAAGGAGGCGATGAGTGATGGGTCACAAGGCGATTCTACACATTTTCAGCACTTACAACAATGTGCTGATCACTGCTACTGATCTCACCGGAGCCGAGACTCTGGCGAAGGTTTCCGGTGGACAGGTCACCAAGAAGGGCAGCGATGCCGGCGGCCAATTCGCAGCGAGCCGAGCCGCCGAGCGCATCGCTGAGATGCTCTCAGAGAAAGAGTTCGACCAAGTCATCGTGAAGTATCGCGGTGCCGGTGGAAACCGCTCCCACAGTGCTCCAGGCGCCACCGCGGCAATCCGTGCTCTGACTCGTGCAGGCGTACAGATAACCCGCATCGAGGACGTCACTCCTATCCCTACTGATGGGACCAAGAAAAAGGGCGGACGAAGGGGCCGTAGGGTCTGAGGTGATTTGAAATGGTAAAGATGGAAGTAATCGAAGAAGGACCAGAGAATATCAAAATCCTGCTCAAGAACAGCGACCGAGCTTATGCAAATGCTCTGCGTCGCACTCTCATGTCAGACACCTCCAAGATGGCCATCGAAATCGTCCGATTTCAGATGGGATCTTTCGACCTCTGCCTATCGTGCAGCCACCTGAATCCCGCAGCCGCAGCTCGCGAATCCTCGGGTGGAACTGGCTGTAATCAGTGTGAGAAAAAGTTGGAGAAGGAAGGAGTAGACTACACCGTTTGGGAGACCAACGGCGCTCTACCCGACGAGATGATTGCTCAGCGCCTCGCAATGGTGCCAATTCCAACCAACCACGAACAATTCCACTATCAGGAAACCTGCCCTAACTGCAAGGACCTCATTCCCGAAGACCGCGGTTGCCCTGCCTGCAATATGATCTACACTTGCAAGGCATTCGGCAGCCCTGAGGGAACTACCGTCACCGCTGGCGACATGATCTATCTCGGTGACGAAAGCCTTGAGATTCCTGAACACTACCGTTCAATTCCGATTACCAAGCTGTACAAGGGACAAATGCTCGAGTTCTACGCTACCGCAGTGATGGGGCGCGGCAGTCAGCATGCGAAGTGGTCACCAGTCTGTGGTGTCAGCTTCGTTCCACGCAAGATTGGCGTTCTCAACAACAAGAGCAAGGCCAAGATTCTGTGGGGACTCAACCTCACGATTACGGCCAAGGATTTCAACAAGGAAGGACGGCTCGAAGATGTTGCCAAGGTTGAGACCCTCATCAAGGAACTCTACCATGTTGGCGATGGAACCGAGAAGAAAGGCGATTTCAAGGAAGCTATCACCCTCGAAGAAGTTCCTGGAGATTACATCTTCAGCTTCGAGACAGATGGCTCGATGGATCCACAGACAGCGCTGAAGATGGCTTCTGCTTCTCTATCAGCGACTTTCAGTTCACTCGGCGAGGAGCTCGCTGCGGCCCTCTGAAGCCGACGCAGGCTTCTTGCATCACCTCGGAGATGAGGTTGCATGGCAACGGTGCTCGGACGAGGGACCTGCGGCGGCCACGTGACGCTACTATTCACAGTCGATGACCTCGATGATGACCCGATTAGGCAGGGCAGCCTAGGTGCTGGCTTGTGTTTGACCGATGGCTCCGAGGCTGTTGCTCGTGGTGAATCGGGAGACTATTCATTACGCGTGAGATTTCTTGATGGCGACGGTGATACGCGGATGTTTCAGCAGGTCCTCGACCTACTGAAGGACGAAATCACCGAATTTGGTGAGATGAGTTGGGATATTTCCATTCGTAATCATTTGCCATCCTCGCAGGGATTCGGTATGTCAGCTGCAGGCGCTGTGGCGGCTGCCGCTGCTTTTCAGAGAGCTTTGGGGCTACCACATGAGGAGAGTTTGCGCCGTTCGTATATGATTGCACACAGGATCGAGCGAAAGAATTCGACAGGACTTGGAGATGTCACTGCTCTCGCAGCCGGTGGTGTCGAGCGACGCCTCGCGCCCGGTTCACCATACTCTGGCGAAAATCTCGATAATGGCCCAGGCCGAGCTGAAGGTTGGAGTGAAGGAACACCAGTGGTTCTCGCATGGCGATCAAGCCCGGGCCGACATACGTCTGAATACATCAATCATCCAGATTGGAAGCGATTGATTAGCGAGGCGGGTAAGACTCAGATGGATTTGCTTTCTGAGGGAGAATGGGACGTCTCGCGCTGGAAGGAATTACTAGATTCAGCAGAGGCATTCGCAAGTGATTCTCGCCTCATCGACGATGCAGCTCGCGCAACCCTCCTCGAGTCCGGACAGAATGCCAGTGAACGCGCCGGCTTGGCAGCACAGACAGCGGTTCTATTGTGTATGCTCGGCGAGAGTATTGCCATCGTACCTCGTGATATAACCGGCTCGCAGCAACTCGAATCACTGCTCGTGGAACTCAAAAAAGAAGGTCTCGAGTCGACCCTCACTAAAATTGGTCAAATCGCCTGATTACCAACAAGAGTTGGTAATCAGGAGTGCCGTCCGCCGGCCCGCTTCTTGTGAAACTCAGCGAGCGGGGTCAAATCCAACGGGCTAGCATCCAGCAAAATTGCACCATTCAATTTCAATGACTCAGTGAAGCCATGGCGATAGACAATCGCTCCCTGTCCATACTCGTTGACATAACGGTCGACCTGCTTCTGAGTTTTCTTGCGCGGGAATCGTAAATCAGCACCAAAGAAATGCTTGGCATCAATCCAAGCGCAAGGCACTCCATTGATTCGAACATCATCGATAAGAAGCAGATCGGGAGTAACCACTGCTCGACCTTCTGATTGCTTTTGCTCCTTGAGCAATTCCTCTTGGCGGCGAAATCGTATGTCGAGGAAGTCGAAGTGGGCGCAGAGAATATCCTCAAACACCTCAGCAGCAGTCTGCGTTTCGCTCTGATTAACTGAACTGACTTTGTCAGCCTCCTCGGCCATGGCGAACTCTTGCTGGTCCCGCTCGCTCATGCGAGTAGGATTCTTCAGCGTCTCCTTGATACGATTTTTCGCCCACCCTCGGCCGGTCAAAATTGCACGGAACGTATTGACTGGAGGGGCATCAAAGCGTTTTGCCAGAGGAAGAACACCCTCACCATTTTCGTAGCGACGACGGAGCTGATTTGCATTTCGCATCAGGCGCCCATGAGAGTGAACTGATTTCTCCTGATTCAACGCACCGCGAAGCGATAGCGCCTGTTCAATAGTAATCGGGAAGTCATCTATTTCACTTCTAATTTCATCAACCCGCTGCTCTGGAAGGAAGCCGAATTCACCGGGTCGGCAAACGATTTCACCTACCTGTTTCTGGATCTTCTTCGGCACTGCGTTAGTCCGCCAGCGGAGGGGCATCTCTACAGGAGGAGGGTCGATATTGGCAGGCAATCCCATTGGAGGGGGGGACTGCTTGAAGCGGGAGAGCGCACGCTCGACTGCTTCGGGATCTCCTTCAGACCACGGTCGCGGTTTCGCTCCGTTGGTCGGCTTCTTGCGCGACCGTCGTCTACTGCGGCGGCCGCCGCCTTCCTTATTCTCACTCAACGCGATGAGCCACCGGCCGGCCGCCCATGAACCCTCGCGCGATGGGTGGAGAAATTGACGAGCAGAATGCATCGCGCGAAGAGGTAATGTTGGTTGCTAATCTCAGATGCGACGCTTGCGATTGCGGGCGTAGATATCGTAGGCTGCGTCGCGCAATGGGCGCGGAACCAACCAGATGATAGCGCCCAACTGGTATGGAAGTGAGAGTTGGAGGAGAATGCGGATGACTGCTGAGGAGCGGGCGAACCAGCGGCCGGATTCATCGATGAAGAAGACCGAATCGAGGCCGGCGAGTGCTGGCGGACGATCCATTATGATGGCCTCTCCCTCGGGCGTCTCCTGCGCGAAAATAGAGATGCGACCTGCCTTGTCGCGCTTGTCGATGAATGTCGCCCATCCAGTGCAAACTGGACAGAACCCATCGATTAGAACGATTGACTGAGAGCCAGTGGTCACTAGAATCAACCACCAAACCTCAAACGAATGCGATACCTGGTTCGAGCGGGAAGGCAACCCTCGCCTTGCCACCGACATCCTCGCCCTCACCAACAGGGTAAACAATGACTGATTCGACATCGAGAGCGGCGGCGATGAAATCTGCTGCCGCATTGATTACTTCGCTCTCAGCCAAGCCGCTCATCACCAATTGCTTCTCACCATCCGACCAGGTGTGAATCCTGCCTCGGCGCTTCTTTGAGCCCATCGACAGCGTCATCCAAGTCTGGAAAATCTCACCTCGCATAGCCTCCTGAGCAAAAATCGGCAGCGATTTGAGATGATCCTGCCCCTGCTGCTTGAAATCGAATTCACTAGCAGCCAAGCCGACCGCTTCACGTGCCAACTCTCCCTTCCAAGCGGCGGCAGTCTGAATCACAACTCCAGTAATTGGCGCATCCGAGTGGCGTTCGGCCAACCCACGCAGATTGCGTCCAGACTCGATCACCCCGCGCAAGTAAGCCTCGCGCGCGAGCACAGCAACATCATCAGTAGAATCACTAGCTAGGCCGGACGAAGCAGAATCGAATTCCATATCATGACTCGCGAGCATCTCATCCATCCCAAGCTCAGCCCAGAATTCCTCTGCGATGTGAGGCGTGGCCGGAGCCAACATCGGAGCCCATCCGGCCAAGAAACGCCGCGCAGTAGCCCTATCTGCCCCGCCGCGGCGCAAATACCACTGCCAATCAGCAAGCATCTCGAAATGGCTCGCCATAACTCCCTCACGCAGGCTGACATTCTCCATGGAAGCGTGCCATCGTGCCTGATTCACCCGCAGGCGAGCCAGCAACCATCCATCCATAGGACTTGGAGCATCTTCTAGCGCATTACCAGCATTGAAGGCGTCAATTATCGAACAGAGTTGTTTGTAATTCGCCAAAACTGCGTTGTCGGACCAGTCCATACCAGCCTCCGGATTTGCTCCAAAGAGAATGAAAAGACGTACCGTATCAGCTCCGAATTTTCCTATCATTTCGCCCGGACTCACCGTGTTCCCGAGACTCTTGCTCATCTTCGCCGAACGCGTACTCAAACCTGCTCCGCACGTCGGGCAATCGCCTCCAAAATTCTCGATGTGGTATTCCGTATTGCAGTCAGCACAGAACGGAGCGGGCGCGTTGAGCATGCCTTGGCAGACTAAGCGCCCGAACGGCTCGCCGATCGAATTCATGCCGAGGTCGCGCGTCGCCTTAGTGAAGAAGCGAGCATACAGGAGATGCATGACGGCGTGCTCGATTCCTCCGATGTAGAGGTCCACGCCGCCGTCTAGCCAGTAATCAACCGCTTCGCGGTCGAAAGCCTGCGCGTTGTTTGCAGAATCGGCGAAGCGCAGGAAATACCAAGATGAATCGTAGAAAGTGTCCATCGTATCGGTCTCGCGACGAGCGGAACCGCTGCACTGCGGACATGTTGTGGAGAGGAATGATTCGCTAGCTGCGAGAGGATTGCCGCTCTCCTCCCAACTGAAAGTGACATCGAGAGGTAATTCGACAGGGAGTTGCTCGTAAGGCACTGGCACAACTCCACACGCCTCGCAGTGAAGCATTGGAATCGGCGTGCCCCAGAAGCGCTGTCGGCTTAGCAGCCAATCCTTGAGCCGGTACTGAACAGTGCCGTGACCGGCTCCATCAACCTCCAGCGCAGAAATCACCGCAGCCTTCGCTTCGTCACCGAACAACCCATCAAACTGAGACTGGGTCGAATTGACCATCCAACCCAGACCATCGAAAACGGGATTCTCTTCAACGCCCTCGCCACCCTCGCGTCGAGACAAAACTGGCTTCACCGGAATTCCGTATTTCTTGGCAAAGTCGTAATCGCGTTGATCGTGACCTGGCACGGCCATCACAGCTCCAGTTCCGTAACTCGCGACAACGAAGTTGCCTGCGTAGATAGGAACCTCTTCGCCGGTCAGTGGATTGATTGCGGAGCGACCGAGTGGAACACCCTTCTTTTCCTTCAGCATGTTGATTCGCTCGAACTCAGAAAGTTTGGCGCACTCATCAGCAAGAGTGCGCCATCCAGCCTCAAACTCAGTCCCAGTAACAAGCGGCTCACAAAGTGGGTGCTCGGGTGAGAGCGTCACGAAAGTCACGCCAAAAATCGTGTCTGGGCGTGTCGTAAACGCCCCAATACTGGCGCTCTCACCATCGACTTCACCGGCAACAGGAAACTCGATTTGAGCGCCATGAGAACGCCCAATCCAGTTGCGCTGCATCGCTTTCACATTCTCTGGGAATTCGATGTGGTCCAATTCATCGAGTAACTCATCGGCGTACTCGGTCATGCGTAGGAACCACTGAGCCATGTCCTTCTGAACGACCTCGAGACCACATCGCCAGCAGCGATTATTCTTCACCTGCTCATTGGCAAGCACAGTATCACAATCGTCGCACCAATTGACTGGAGCAAAGCGTCTCTCGACCAGCCCGGCTTCATTGAAACGAAGGAAAAGTTCCTGATTCCAGCGATAATACTCAGGCGTCGACGTAGCGAACGTCCTCCGCCAATCATACGAATATCCCATCCTTTCCTGATCAGCACGGATCATCACGATGTTCCTCTCCGTCACGGAGTGCGGATGTCCGCCTTCCTTCTTCGCAGCATTTTCGGCGGGCATCCCGAAGGAATCGTAGCCCATCGGATAGAGGACATTCTTGCCCATCAGGCGTTGGAAGCGAGCCATGGCATCGCCAATGGAGTAGTTGCGTACGTGACCCATGTGCATGGAGCCAGAAGGGTATGGGAACATTTCGAGGCAGTAGAACTTCGGACGCGAGTCATCGACTTCGGCTTCAAAGAAGCGCGCCTCTTGCCAGCGTGACTGCCAGCGCGTCTCGATATCTTCTGAATCGTATACCATCATCTTCACCCCAATCGAAATGGGAGCCCTCTCAGGCTCCCAAGCTAAGCAGCAGGCCGAGCGAATCGCCCGCCGCGAAGGTTGGTGAAGCAGGCATTCGCGCCATGCGCAAGCGTCATGCCGTCTCGCTTTCAATGCACCCCCGAAAAAATAGGTAAATTCCGACGGTTAGCGTCTAATTCAACCCATTGAAAGCCC
>DUJH01000047.1:10490-11170 GCA_013329905.1 Candidatus Thalassarchaeaceae archaeon
ACCCTTCCAACCCATCCGAGTTGGTTTGTTGATGGTTGCAATTGACTTGGAATCGAGGTTCATTCACGGCTGATCGAAACTTCTGACTGGCGTGGAAGTGGGAGGGGCATTACCTAATGGCCCCTTTCCTTTCGATACCCATTCCTTGGGCTCACCCTTCTTCTCCTTCTTCCATGTCCGGTAGCAGGACTTGCACAGGGACACCTTGCGTACCTTACGAGATACGCCCGAAGCTCCCCATACCTCCACTGCCCTGTCATAAGCCATCTTGCGCCCCCCGATCTTCTTGTCGGCCCAGTTGCCGCATTCGATTATGCCGCATCTAATCTGGCCCTCGTACTCTTCGGAATCTCCGTCCTCCGAGGTGCCGTTTCCTGTGTTTCCGCGTCGCTTACGAACCTTCGACTTGAATCCCATGATGGCTCCACCTCGGGAGCTAGACATTAAGAGAATGGTGGAAACTTGTGAGTCTAACGGTTTCGATGACAACAGTGGTTCGTTCGTAGCTCTAAAATGGGTAGGCACAGAGGGTACCCTTGCGATTAGAGGTAATCGCCATCGCTATGCGAGAGAAGCCTCTCGCCAGACTCAATGCTTGCCGACGGAGAGTTCGACATACACATCGATGAGGCCGGTATCGAAGTCTGGGTAACTCAGATGGGCGCATACATGAACATGAA
>DUJH01000047.1:11492-12523 GCA_013329905.1 Candidatus Thalassarchaeaceae archaeon
GCGCGGATGCTCGAGCTCGTTCCAGAGGTGGAGGTTTGGGGGCACTCTGAGTCGATTAACGAGTCACTGCTTGCGCGTGTCGTCTTCGGAAGAATTTCGCTGACGCATCAGTGGAGTCACGAATCGAATTCGACTGTCGAATGGTCAGCCGGTACCATCTCACTCGCCGTTACACACTCCCCCGGCCACGCACCCGGTCACTGCACACTCCACGGTCATGGGGTGTATCATGCGGGCGATCTTCTGTTTACCGCAGGTTCGGGCAGGGTTGACCTGCCCGGCTCCGACCCCGCGGCTCAAACCGCTTCTCTGCTATTCGCGCGGGGGCTTCTTCGTGAGCTTGATTCCGATTGGAGGTTGATTCCTGGGCATCGATATGATTGGGTCGATGGTTCGACGCCAGATTGGGTCACCATTGGTGAGGTGCTTGCGCACAATTACGCTCTGAACATGCTCTGAGTTGAACGATTTCGATTGTCGTCATTTTCGAAGGCGGCGGATGAATTTTGTAATCATCGCGAGGCCAGCGAAAAATCTCCAGGCGACTCTGAACGTGTTGATGATTTTGCCCATTTCAATCACTCAGTCTTGTCATAACGTGTGCTGGCTACACCGAGTTCCTTGGCGGCAGCAGTAGTCGTTCCAGCATCCAGCGAGCCATCCTGCTCAAGGGCTGAGAGTGCCGCTACGACGATGCTCGCGGTATCGATCTCGAAGAAGCGGCGCAGAGAGTCTCGCGTATCTGAGCGCCCATAACCATCGGTGCCAAGCACGACGTAGCGTCCGCCAACCCAGCGCTGAATCATCTCAGGGACCGCTGCGATGTAGTCTGAGGCGGCCACTGTCGGCATCTCGTCGCCGAAGCACTCGGTGACGAAGGCGCTCTGCGGATTCTGTGGGTCGAGGCGTGTTGCTCGCTCAGCCGCGAGCCCGGCTCGGCGCAGTTCACCGTAAGAAGGAACAGACCAGATTTCCGTCCTGACACCGCGCCCAGATAGCATCTCAGACGCCTCTTGCACATGCGTGAGAAT
>DUJH01000047.1:12607-23372 GCA_013329905.1 Candidatus Thalassarchaeaceae archaeon
AAGAAGGAACAGACCAGATTTCCGACCTGACACCGCGCCCAGTTAGTATCTCAGCCGCTTCTTGCACATGCGTGAGAATCGGCCCTGAGCCAAGCAAACGAACCATCGGGCCGTCGCCGGCGCTGGCCTCACTCAACCGATAAGCGCCGCGAATCAAATCCGCATCAATCCCAGCCGGCTTTGCCGGCTGTTGCTCATTCTGATTATACAGCATAACGTAATGGAAAACATCCTGCTCCTGCCCCCACATCTCATCGATGCCATGCTCGATGATTGTCGCCAATTCGTAAGCATAGGCCGGATCCCAAGCGCGGCAGGAGGGAACGGTGCTGGCGTGAAGCAGCGAGTGACCGTCCTGATGCTGCAATCCCTCGCCATTGAGAGTGGTTCGACCAGCTGTGGCACCCATCAAGAAGCCACGCGATCGCGCGTCAGCAGCCTGCCAAATCTGGTCGTTAACTCGCTGGAATCCAAACATCGAGTAGAACACATAGAATGGAAGCGTAGGAGTTCCGGCGTGGGCGTATGAGGTTGCACTGGCTATCCAAGAAGCGATGGAGTTGGCCTCTGAAATTCCTTCCTCGAGAATTTGGCCGCTTGTCGATTCCTTGTAATTCATCAGCATTTTGTGGTCAACAGGTGTGTATTTCTGACCGGAAGACGAGTAGATTCCGAACTCGCTGAACAACGGATCCATTCCGAAAGTGCGCCCCTCATCAGGGATAATCGGCACCACTAACTCTCCAATTTCTGATTTCATCAAATTTCGTAGAAGGCGAACGAAGACCATGGTCGTGGAGACCTTCTGGCCTTCGGGCGTACCCTCATCGAAAGCGGAGTAAATCTCCTCACCTGGGAGGTTTTGCTCAATCGCTGGGGCTCTACGCTCAGGCAGGTAACCGCCGAGTTGAGCGCGTCGAGCATGCAGGTATGCTAGGGCTTCACTGTCCTCCTCAAATTGGTGGAATGGGTCGTCTTGGAGGTTATCATCAGGGACTGGGATGCCGAGGTCGTCACGGTATTGCGTGAGGTCCTCAAGACTCATTTTCTTCTTCTGGTGGGTAGTGTTCCTTCCTTCGAAGGAGTCGATGCCCCAGCCTTTGACGGTGTGTGCGAGTATGACGGCTGGCTTGTCGGATTGTTTTGCTGCGTGGTAGGCGGCCCATACCTTGATTGGATCGTGGCCGCCGCGGCGCAGTTGACCGATTTGAGCATCATTAAGGGATGCTCCGAGGGCATCTAGTTCGGGGTTGCCAGTGAAGAATTCTGTGCGAAATTCGGCTGGTTCGAGTATGCTCATGCGCTGGAAGTCGCCATCAGTAATCGATTCGAAGCGAGCGAGGAGGGCTCCTGTTGCATCTTGGGCTAGGAGCCGATCCCAATTCGAATCCCACAGGACCTTGAAAACGTCCCAGCCGGCTCCGCGATAGAGTCCTTCAAGCTCTTGCACAATCTTTGCATTTCCACGAACGGGGCCATCGAGTCTTTGCAGATTACAATTGACGATGGTGATTAGATTGTCGAGTTTCTCACGGCCGGCGACGGCTATCGATGCGATTGCTTCTGGCTCATCCATCTCGCCATCGCCTAGGAAGCTGAAGACTGTGGATTCGGAGGT
This sequence comes from Candidatus Thalassarchaeaceae archaeon, assembly GCA_013329905.1. Taxonomy (GTDB): domain Archaea; phylum Thermoplasmatota; class Poseidoniia; order Poseidoniales; family Thalassarchaeaceae; genus MGIIb-O1; species MGIIb-O1 sp8684u. The sequence goes on from DUJH01000047.1 coordinate 14,226, forward strand.
GTCTGCAAGTCCACGGTTGTGCAGGTACTTCCAGAAGCGTGCGTGCATCACTGCAGAGAGTGGGCCGAGTCCCATCGAGACTGTTGGATACTCCCAGAACTCGGACATCAATCGAGGGTGTGGATAAGATGAGAGCCCGTCTACGAAGGCTTCCTGACGGAAGTTTGCCAATTGCTCTCTGGTAAGGCGCCCCTCGATGAATGCTCGAGCGTAAATACCCGGGCTACCATGACCTTGAATGTAGAGAGCGTCGCCGATTCCGTTGCTATCCTTGCCGCGGAAAACGTGATTGAATCCGACCTCGTAGAGGGTCGCCGACGAGGCGTAAGTCGAGATGTGTCCGCCGAGTCCGTCGGTACGGCGATTGGCATCAGATACGATGACTGCGGAGTTCCAGAGGATCGAATTCAGGATTTCTCGCTCGGTATTTAGGTCGCCGGGGTAAGGGGGTTGCTGATCCCAAGAGATGGTATTGACGTAAGGCGTCTGAGCGACTGGAGCAATCTCGACATTGAGGTCGATTGACTCCGCCATCACCTCGTGAAGTAGCATACGAGCTCGCTCGATTCCATGAGCATCGACGACCGAACGAAGAGCTTCCAACCACTCGTCTGTCTCCTCCGGGTCGAGGTCAGGAAGACGTTGCCTGTGATTGACCGACATCGCTGTCACCTGCCCTATGGGCAGGTCTGCCGAACTTACGGACTGTTTTGAATGGTCGCGTCTTCAACGGCCCTCAAAGAGGGCCGGTATCGGGACCGATTGAGATGAGATGACACTCGTGAGGAGTACGGACTCCGGCGACGGTTATCGCCGAGTCTCCCGAGACGCAGCGGCTGCCTCCCCATTGTCTCACAGTGCGCTCAACGGTTCGCTTTCCAGGCGCATTATTCGGGTCGACCTTGAGTTCGACAGCGACCGTCTCAAGGTCGCCAAGCCAGCGCAAGGAGGCTTCGATTGCACGACCTGCCACGCCCCTGCGCTGCTCAGAAGATCTGACCCAATATCCGAGATTCCACTCGGCCTCGGCCGAGCGAGTGATGCGGTCGAATCCAAGCAAGCCCAATACCGCTTCATCCCACGGTCGAATCAATACCCAGTGATGCATCCGACCAACACGCCCAGTACGCTCGGTTTCATCGAGAAAATCGGCTATCTGTGGCTCGATTTCATGCTCAGGGAGAATCCACGGCATCGCCCTGCTAACCTCGGGCCAAGTCTCCTCGAAAGCCTCGAGCAGATCGAGGATGTAAGTGGTGTTCGCCGGGCGCATTACGAGCTCATCGTCGACCATGATGGTCGTCGTCGCGCGCCGTTGCATATCGACTGCGCTGGCGCGCACCCGCATTACGACTGCGGCTAAACGAATCAACAGGATTCGAGCAATTTCAGGGCCGCAATTTGGCCTTCGCCGTCTGCACGTGTTTGTCATCGGGCTCGGCCTCGACAGCTGCAGCAATCATCCGGTCGACGGCCGAAGCCCGTCCAACTCTCTGCAACAACGCGCCGATTGGATAGAGCAATTTGGTTCGGTCACCCAAGTGGGGGCCAACCTCATCGAGAAGGACCATCACCTGTGCCACATTTTTGCGCTTGGCCTCCTCCATCGCTTCCTTGATCTTCAGAGCGACTTCTCTATTCGGCCATTCTTCCTGTTGCGGCCACGGCCAAAATCCATTGTTCACAGGCATATCCAGAGCCTCGTTGGCCTGAGCGATGTGCGGCATGGTCGGAATTTTCGGTATTCGCGGAATTCGTGGTGGACTTGCTCCACCATCGAAGGCCGCATCCATTGGATCAACACGTTGGGCAACGGCCAGCGGTGGAGGCGGAGGCATGCCCGCTGGTGCAGCAGGAACCACAATGGGAGATTGCGAAGCAGGTTTTGGCATCGGTTCTGTCTCAGACTTCGGCTCAATCACCGGCTCGGCAACTTCCTCAATTTCCGGAGGGCCGGCGATAATTCTAGCAGCGAGTTCGGCCTTGGTTCCGGATGTTGAGAGGCCTTCTGCCTCGGCCATATCTACCAATTCGACCTTCTTCAACAAGAGTAATGATTTCTCGGTAATCTCTGTTGATTCGACCTGCGTCTCGGCCGCCACCTCAGGTTCAGTTTCGGATTCCTCCTCGGCTTGCACCTCGGCAGTCTCGAGTGATTCCTCAACCGCCGGAGCGGGCTTCTCCGCTGCCGGCATTGTCTTGGAAAGAGAGCCATTTCGATCCGGAATCGCATCGGCGGCAACGACCTCGACGGTATCCGCTGACTCAGCAGTCGGTTGGATGAGTTCAATCTGCTGAGATGGGACTTCTTCAAGCAGCTCAGGCTCACTCTCCGGCATCTCGAATTTGGTGACGAAGGCCGGAGCATCCGCTGCGGTGAGTTCGTAGTCTCCCTCATCTTCTTCGACCGAATCAGGAGGATCCACAGTCATCGCGAAAGTTGGGTCTCCACTGAGTTTGATTGCATCGTCCTTGCCGTATTGTTCGACATCGATTGTGACATCATCCATAGTGAAGGTACCCTTCGACCAATCGACGACCTCCTCTTCTTCATCTTCATCAAAATCGGCTAGCAATTCGTCGAAAAGGGAACTTGCTTCTGTGTCGTCGATAGAGGCTACTTGCTCGAATGCAGCCTTGCCTAATTGGTACATACATTGGGAGCACTGCATCGTACCCTCAGGATTCAATGTGTGGCACAAGGGACATTCAACAGTCGGTCCGACCGCCCCCTTCCGCCAGTTCTTGAACTTGTCAAATACCATGACCGCACCTTTACAGACGAGGGCGTTCGGCCGTGTTCCGCGTATAACCCTCACCCGCCGTTGTAAACGGCTAACTTCAGACTCGATATTTTCTCCAACTCGGCGAAGCGTGATGTAGCGCCGGCCGCCCAGGGTAGGGTGTGGACTCGGATGGAGGGCTTCCAGCGAGGTTCACTCGCAGCCAGGATCATCACGAAGCATACATGCGGCTGATTCAATGGGAATTGGATGATGAATTAGACGCGACCGAGGAGCGTTTACGGAATTGGTCGCGGGCCAAACTCGCTGCCCACGGACTTGCGCTTTTCGACCTGAGGGGTCGCCCAGATGGCTGGTTATTCGGGCAGCGAATCGTCAAGCTGGAACTCGATGGGCGTGCCAATATGGGTTCGCATCGGTTTCGTCAGGGTGACATCGTGATGTTGAGTCGGGGTGATCCTGTTGGCGAGAAGCCCATCGAAGCGATTGTTTCTGACCGCTCGCGCAATCGAATTCGCATCGTTCTGCCTGAGTTGCCGAGCGGTCTTCGCAGCGGATTCTGGAGGATGGATCGCGCCGCGAATAAAGTCGCATTCGATAGGATGCGAGACGCCCTCAATTCACTCTTTGAAGAGGAAGGAGGGGCGCCCCTTCGAGACCTACTACTGGGAACTGTCCATGACCCTGTAGGTACCGCTGGGTTAAGGCCGGAACTCGGAGGTGCTAATCGACGTCCTGCGAGCCGGCCGGAAGATCTGAATGAGTCTCAAACAACTGCTTGTGAGGCTGCAGTAAATCAACGCTTGACGCTTATCCAGGGACCCCCGGGGACCGGTAAAACCCACACGGCGGTCCGCATCTTACAATCATGGGCTAGTCAAGAGGTCGGAACGATTCTCGCCGTCGCTGATTCGAATGTCGCGGTCGACAATCTGCTCGAGGGATTGCTCGGTCTTGGGGTTCGCGCAGTCAGGCTTGGCCAGCCAGTCAAGGTCCGCGAGTCATTGCGCGAGGCCACAGTCGATGCGCAGATGGAAGGACATCCGCTTCGTCGCGACCTCGAAGAGCATCTCGAACTCAATGAGAAATTAGCGCGGCGCATCTCTGGAATGAAAGGAAAAGAAAAGGGTTTGGCGCACCGTGATTTGAATCGTGGCTGGAAGGAGGTGCGCCGGATCGAACGTCAGATGCGCGACGATATTCTCGAACGCGCACAAGTTCTCTGCTGCACCTGCATCGGCGTCGGCCACCGATTACTTGACGGACGCCGCTTTTCTCGAGTTCTCCTAGACGAAGCAACCCAAGCCACTGAGCCAGCGAGTCTTGTCCCCTTGGTCCGTGGCGCGCGGCAAATTGTCCTAGTCGGAGACCACCAACAATTACCACCTACAGTCATCAGTCGACGCGCTGAAAACGGCGGGCTGCGCCGCTCTCTCTTCGAGCGTCTCGTCGCCATGGGCATCGAACCGATTCTACTCAATACCCAGTACCGAATGCACCCGGCCATCTCTCTATTTCCCAACCAAACCTTCTACGATGGCCACCTCATTGACGGCGTCCAAGCCGCTGAGCGTCCCAATCCGGCTGGACTTCTCTGGAATGATTGGGAGGTGCCGATCGCCTTCCTTCCAGTCAATGGCGGCGAACTCCTCTCACCCGACGGCGCTTCGAAGGAAAATCCAGCCGAGGCCGGCTGGGTCGCCCGCATCCTCGAAGGCCTTCTAGAAGCGGGCGATCTACAACATTCAGACATCGGAATAATCACTCCCTACGCGGGTCAGGTCCGAGCCATCCGCGACGCTATTCCCGAGTGCAACGAAGCCGTCGAAGTACGTACTGTAGACGGTTACCAAGGCCGCGAAAAAGAGGTCATCATCTTCTCCTGCGTGCGCTCGAACTCCGACGGAAACGTTGGATTCCTCGCCGACCCGCGCCGCCTCAATGTAGCTCTCACTAGAGCGAGGCGCGGGCTCATTGTCATCGGTGACCCTGACACTCTGCGCAACGATGAGACTTGGGCTGCCTGGTTGGCACATATCCGCAGTCGTAACCTTGAGGCGTGGCACATTCTCGGAATGGCCTGAGGAAGCACATGGCTGACCACGACTCACCCATCTCACTGCAAAGCGGCGGAACCCTCGCAAAGCAGATATTGAGCGCTGAAGAAGGTGGCCACTGGCCTGTTCCTGAAGGCACTATTCTCGCATCTGGAGTTCGTAGAACCGCTGCACTGAGCGTTGATGTAGTTATCGTCACAACCATTCTGATGGTAGCAACTCGTTGGCAAATCATGAATGCTTGGAACCTCACACTCTGGGCTTCCTCATCCTTCCACTACGCCCTCGCCATGGTCGCCATTCTCCTTGTTGGCCACTGGCTCTACTGGCGCTGGACTGGATTGTGGCTTTCACGCTCGCTAGGCCAGCGTATGTTCGGACTAGCAGTGCTGGCCGAAGACGGCTCAGAGATGACTAGCAAGATGTGGGACCAGCGCGCTGCACGCAAGTTGGTCTTTCTGATTCCAATTTTCAACATCATTCAGGGAATACGTGAACTTCTGCGGATCTCCCAGCGCCACACTCACCAATCCAATATCGATCTGCATGTCGGCTCGATTGTGGCGCACAAGGATTCCCTGCCGCCGGCGAACCGCAAGCATATCCGCTGAGTGAGGACAATGGAAGCAATCTCTGACAGTGCCCTCGCTCTGGTCTCCTCCGGTGCCTGCATTATCTACCCAACATCGACGCAGCCGGCTCTCGGTTGCATACTAACGCCGGCTGCTCTCGATAATCTATACAAGGTCAAAAAACGCCCCTCAGAAATGCCGGTGAGCGTCGGTGTGGTTAACCTTGAACAGGCTGCAAACCTCGTCGAGCTCACCGACGACATTCCCGATATTCTATCCTCGTTTCCCGAGGGCTCCCTTACCATCATCTTACCCGCGAAGGAGCCCCTCGACGCGCGCCTAGGTACAAACAAAATCGCCATTAGAGTCGTCGCTCATCCCACTGCAAAAGCACTACTGAGAGCATGCGGTCCGCTGACAGCCACCTCCGCCAACATCAGTGGCACGCAGCCCGCAGCCACCTGCGAAGAAGCGGCCGAATCTCTGCGCCAAGCAGGCCATGAGGTGGCTTTAGTGGCAGGAGAAACGCTCGGAGGCCCACCCAGTACGTTGATAGCGTGGTATTCGGTCTGTGATTTACCCGATTGTGCAAGCATAGAGGTACTGAGAGAAGGATTGGTCCCAGCTAAGGAGGTTATCGCATGGTGGAAGAATCGGACCTCAAACAGTGGCGTGACGCAGGGCATGTAGCCCGAAGAACGCTTGAAGGAATCAAGGGCGAGATCGTCGCTGGCAAAGCTTGGGATGAAGTAATTGATTCTGCTGAACGCTTCATTCGTCGACACGGTGGGACTCCTGCTTTCCCAGTCACTATCTCGGTCAACGACATAGCCGCCCATTACACAACGGATTCTCGTCAGAATTCACCTGAAGGATTCGAGGGGGAGCTGATCTTCCAGGATGGCGACCTCGTCAAACTCGATGTCGGCGTGCACATCACTGGAGCTCTAGCCGACAACGCGATGACAATCGAAGTCGGGAACGGTGGAAATCACACCGATCAGATCAAGGCGGCACGGGAGGCAAGGGATGCTTCAATCGAGAAGATGCATCCTGGGACACCTTGGCATGAAGTCGGTGCGGCGGCGGAACAAGTCCACACCGACGCTGGATTCCAACCAATTCGCAATCTTTGCGGGCATGAATTGAAGCGCTGGAATCTACATGCTGGTACGTCGATTCCAGCCTACGCTTGCGGCCCTGAGAGCCCCGGATTCAAGGGCTCAGTCGAGCTCGGAAGCGTCTATGCTGTCGAACCATTCAACACAACTGGAAAGAGCGGGATGATCGAGAATATCCCTCCAACTCATTCGAGCAATATCTATCGCGTAACGGGAGATGTCACAATTCGAAAGGCGATGTTAAAGGGCAAATTGAAGCCGCTTGGTGCGACGATGGCGCGGTATATCGAGGAGCGCTATCACACCTTGCCTTTCGCTGAGCGCTGGGCATATCCGCTCCTCGAAAAGCCATTCCCAGGAGAAGAGGAAGACGTTCTACGAAAGAAGTGGAATGCACTTGTGAAGAAGCTGATTTCGATTCGGTTCCTCGAGACTTACGCTGCTCTGCGCTGTGAAGATCGAGGAATGATTGGTCAGTTCGAGCATACTGTCTGGATAACTGAGGGCGGGCCGGAAGTGCTCAGCATCGAGTGATTCAGCCCGATGTCTTTCACCATAGCAGAATCGCCGAGGTGGTGCGGTTTCTGAAACTTAACAGGCGCTCAGTGCATCGTTCTATGGTCTTGAGCGGCTTTTCGCACAACGATTATCAATCGCGGGCTCCAAGCCTTAGTCGTACGGGGCCGTTGAGGTTCTCGCTGAGTGCATCCCATCCCCTCGCCTGTGTCTCTCGCCCTGTACACCTACTGAATGCGGCCGGCAGGCTCGCCGTGTGGCATTGAGAGTAGAAAAATCCTGCCGAGTCTGGAGAATTAGTCTACGATTTAATCTGTAGATTGAGTACTATCTTCAGTGGCTCCGAAGAGGGTCACTGCGATGATTGCGGAGAAGATGAGAATCATGCCCGTAGACTGCTGCATCGATGGGGTTTCTGAAAGCAGCAGAACGCCCCAGACAATGGTCAAAACAGGCTGGAGCAGTACTGCGAATGATGTGTGTGCGGCTGGTAGTCGCGGAAGCGCATAGGTGATGGCAATCCAGCCGCCGACCTGGCAAGTGATTGCCAGTAGTAGCAACCAGCCGTGTCCGGGCCAAGTGATTGTGTGGTCGATGGCCTCGATGCCGATGCCTGACAGAGGCATCGAACCGAGAACGAGTAATCCGATAGTGGCTCCAGCGGTCGCATCGAATTGAGGGTTGAATGCAGGCGCACCAATTCGATTCGATTGGCGATAGAGAATCAAGAAAGAGGAATAGAATATGGCCGCTACGATTCCTCCGATGACGCCCTTGACTGGGTCATCACCATAGGGATCGGCGTCCCAAATCCCTGAAATCAAAACCAATCCAAACATCACCATTGGAAGAGCGAGTAGGATGTAGCGATTCGGTCGCTCTCCAAGTATCCACCAACTTACCAAAGTGACGATGATGACCTGCGAATTCCCAATCATCGTCGCAATACCGCTGCCGATGTAATCGATAGCGCTGTGATAGCCAGCGAAATCAATCGCCAATAATACGCCGGCACCAAAGGCCATCCAGCGCGAGCGAGAGTTGCGTCCATCCTCGCGCTTCGAAGTCCAAACTAACAATCCGAGCAGGGGTAAAGCGTACATCATGCGATAGAAAGCCCCGGTCAGGGGGGTAGTATCCGAGCGAATGTAAAGAAGAGGGGCAAATGAGATCACAGTGGCTCCAGCCAGCGCTATCAACATTGTTCGACGGTCCTCGGCCGTCGCCATGTAATCGCCTCACTCGGAGGCATTTTCGCCATCGGCGACCATCTGTAGTAACTCGCCTGATTGATACATTTCAAGAGCAAGGTCAGAGCCTCCAATCAGCTCTCCATTGATGAAAATCTGCGGTATGGTGGGGAAGTCTGACCACTCCTTCAATGCGGGTCTAGCCCTGTGATCCGCGAGGACATTGACACAAGCAAATGTGTCTATCCCTAACTCAGCAGTAATTGAGCTGAGGACTTGCGCCCCCCTTGCAGAGAATCCACACTGAGGTTGCTCGGGCGTACCCTTCATAAAAATCACAATTTGGTTTTCTTCAACAACTTGTTGCAGTTCTTCTGGTGTCCAATTGAAAGTCATTTTCTTCACTCCTTTTCCGGTCTACGGATGTGCACTCCGAAGAACTTCATCTCGTCCTCGCCGTGGGGGTCAAAAGATGTGTCCCCCGCCTCCTGTGCCTGAGTTGGCGTCATACACTTGAGGTCAAGCGCGTGGACTAAGTTCTGCGCCATATGATGTTTGAAGTGACGCAGAATCGGGCGTTGTCGCTGCAACGGCCGTACCCCTTCGAAGCTCTCGGAGATGACTCGAACGTGGAAATGGTCGCCGCTACCGTGCAAATCCTTCGCCTCCACGGTCGCGTCGGGGACCACCTTCAGGACTTCCCCAACCATCCACTGTTCCGTGACCATCACGAGGGGGTTGGGTGGGTGTGATTTGAATGCTCGCGCGTGTATGAATGGCAAAAATCAATGGCCAAGGGCTGAATTTATTGCTGCAAGATTCTCAGCTATTGTTCCACGGTCGTTAATGAGACCACTACCGACAACTGCTACATCGATTCCCCATTCTGCGACCATGGCTGAGTTGTGGTCTTTGATACCGCCGTCGATCATCAATTTGGTTTGGCG